>NZ_AYXJ01000013.1:0-143380 GCF_000681415.1 Pandoraea sp. E26 | reverse complement strand
CGCACCGGAATTCGTGCGCCGATATGTGAATCTGGCCGATCCTCGCCTGGGCGCGCAGGCATTGGAGGCCAGCGACGAGTTCTTCGCGGCCAAGGAGCGCATGCTCAATCCCGAGCCGGCCGTGTTCATCCCGGGCAAGTACGACGACAACGGCAAGTGGATGGACGGTTGGGAGACGCGTCGCAAGCGCGTGAACGGGCATGACTGGTGCATCGTCAGGCTGGCGCGCCCGGGTGTGCTGTTCGGCGTCGATCTCGACACCAGCCACTTCACCGGCAACTTCCCGCCGGCGGCCTCGCTCGAGGGGTGCTACAGCCCCGGGGGGGCACCGGGAGAATCGGCGCAGTGGTTCGAGTTGTTGCCGTCGACCACGTTGCAGGGTAACGCGCACCACTACCATGCCATTGCCGAGCAGCGTCCGGCCACCCATGTGCGCGTGAACCTGTATCCGGATGGTGGTCTGGCGCGTCTGCGCCTGTACGGCCTGCCGCAGAGCGACTGGGCGGGACGCTCGCGTGACGAGCTCATCGACCTCATCGCGATGGAGAACGGGGGATACGTGGTGGCCGCGAACAACCAGCACTTCGGGTTGGCGTCGAACCTGTTGATGCCGGGTCGCGGGGTGAACATGGGCGATGGATGGGAGACGCGTCGGCGTCGCGAGCCGGGCAACGACTGGGCGATCATTGCGCTGGCGCAGCCGGGCGAGATCGCGAAGATCGAAGTGGACACCGCGCACTTCAAGGGCAACTTCCCCGACCGGTGCTCGATACAGGCGGCGTATGTGACTGGAGGCACCGAGCAGTCGTTGATCACGCAGTCCATGTTCTGGCCGGTGTTGTTGCCCGAGCAGAAATTGGCGATGGACAAGCAGTTCCACTTCGAGGCGCCGGTGCAGAAGCTCGGTGCGATCACGCACATCCGGTTCAACATCATTCCGGACGGGGGCGTATCGCGCCTGCGTTTGTGGGGGCGATTGAGCGACAGGAAGGCGTAGGCAGGCGCAGCAAAAAGGGGGGGCGCGAGCGGCACCGGACCCACTCGTCGCGCGGGCATCACACGCATGACGGGCGTGATGAGGGGTTCAGAAGCATGGTGTCCTTGCTGCGAGCCGATGGTTCGCGGGACGGGATGGCAAATGCGAGGAAAAGGGAGTGTGACATGGCGGGTGCGGCGTTGAAGATCGAGCGGTTGACGCGAGAGGCGTTTGCGGAGTTTGGCGACGTGATCGAGTTGGAGGGGGCGAAGCATTTCGCGATCAACGGGGGCACGACCGAGCGATATCACGATCTGGCGACGGTGGATCTGGGGCCGGAGGGTGGGCGACCGTTGGTGAACGTCTTCCGGGGTCAGCCGAGGCAGTTGCCGTACGAGGTGAGGATGTTGGAGCGTCACCCGCTGGGTAGCCAGGCGTTCATCCCGTTGAAGACGACGCCGTATCTGGTGGTGGTGGCGCCGGCGGGCGAGTTGGACGTGAGTCGTATGCGGGCGTTCGTCTCGGATGGATGGCAGGGCGTGAATTATGCGAGGGGGGTATGGCATCACCCGTTGCTGGCGTTGGAAGAAGTGAGTGACTTCGTGGTGGTGGATCGGGGTGGCGAGGGGCACAACTGTGACGAGCAGGATTTGCCGGCAGCTTATCTGCTGACGCAGGCGGCGTTGGATGTGGTGCAGAAGGCGCGAAAGGCTGCTTAAGACTGCGTGTGTTTTTGAGGCAGGCGAGACATTGGAAGCGGGCTGCAAGAGAGAACGCCGGGGAGAGATCCTCGGCGTTTTGCGTTGGTAGCGGGAGATTTTTCACCGGCATGGTGCGTGGCCGTCGGCACGAAAGCGGTGCATGGCCGGCGTAAGAAGCGATGCGGGGGCGCGCGTAGCGGAGCGGAAATGGCGGTCGCACCGAAAAAGCGCACCGGGTCGGCGCGAGAATCGCAGGGCGCCCCGCCGGGCATGGATATTGCTCGATCTCGATACGGCAATCTGCGGAGAAGCGTATGGTCGAGAGCTACAACGAGATGGCGAGCATCACGGGGACGACGCGCTCGCACTACCGTCGGTTCGACGACTGGCTCAAATGTCAGTCCGACGATGTCCTGCACCACAAGCGCGCCGAGGCCGATCTGGCATTTCGTCGCGTCGGCATCACCTTTGCCGTATATGGGAACGAAGCCGGAACGGAGCGCCTCATTCCGTTTGACCTGATTCCCCGGATCATTCCGGCGCACGAGTGGCAAACCTTGCAGAGCGGTTTGCGCCAGCGGGTCGAGGCGCTGAACAAGTTCATCCACGACGTGTATCACGATCAGGACATCTTGCGCGCCGGCGTCATTCCGGCGGAGCAGGTGTTGAAGAACGCGCAGTACCGTCCGGAGATGCAGGGGGTGGATGTCCCGGGCGACATCTACTCGCACATCGCGGGGGTGGACGTGGTGCGGGCCGGCACGGGCGACGACGGCGAGTTCTACGTGCTCGAAGACAACCTGCGTGTTCCGTCCGGTGTGTCCTACATGCTGGAGAATCGCAAGATGATGATGCGATTGTTCCCCGAGCTGTTCGCAAGGAATCGCATCGCACCGGTCGAGCACTACCCCGACCTGCTGCTCGACAGCCTGCGCGCGGTCGCCCCCGCGGGCGTTGACGATCCCACGGTCGTCGTCATGACGCCGGGCATCTACAACTCGGCATATTTCGAGCATGCATTCCTTGCGCAGCAGATGGGCATCGAGCTCGTCGAGGGGCAGGACCTTTTCGTCGAAGACAATCTCGTCTACATGCGCACGACCAACGGCCCCAGGCGTGTGGACGTCATCTACCGCCGCATCGACGACGACTTCCTCGACCCACTCGCGTTTCGCGCCGACTCCACGCTCGGCGTGCCGGGACTGCTGAGCGTCTACCGGGCGGGGCGCGTCACATTGGCCAATGCCATCGGCACCGGCGTTGCCGACGACAAATCCATTTACCCGTTCGTGCCGGACATGATCGAGTTCTATCTCGGCGAGAAGCCGATCCTGAACAATGTACCGACGTACCAGTGCCGGCGCGCCGACGATCTTGCCTATACGCTGGACCATCTGGGGGATCTGGTCGTCAAGGAAGTCCACGGCGCCGGCGGTTACGGCATGCTGGTCGGTCCTGCGGCGACGAAAGCCGAAATCGAGGCGTTTCGCGAGCGGCTCGTCGCCAGGCCCGACGGCTACATCGCCCAGCCCACCCTGGCGCTGTCGGCATGTCCGACTTTCGTCGAGGCGGGTATCGCGCCCAGGCACATCGACCTGCGCCCGTTCGTGCTGTCGTCGGGCAAGGGGGTGACCATGGTGCCGGGTGGGCTCACGCGCGTTGCCCTGACCGAAGGATCGCTCGTCGTCAATTCCTCGCAGGGCGGGGGCACGAAAGACACCTGGGTTCTGGAGAAATGAGCATGCCTGCCGGCGATCCCTCGCAACCCAACGGGAAGAAATCATGCTAAGCCGTACCGCCGACCACCTGTTCTGGATGGCTCGCTACATGGAGCGGGCCGAGAATACCGCGCGCCTGCTCGACGTCAACCTGCAAAACCTGCTGCTGCCGCAAGACCTCGGCGACGAAGACGACGATGTCGACATCGCGCACGCGCTCTCGGCCGGCATCGACAACGAGGCGGGATGGCGCGCCACGTTGCGCATCTCCGAGCTGGAGCCTGCATTCAATCGCAAGCACGCACGCGCGACCCGGGCCAATGTTCTTGACTTCGTGGTGCGCGATCGCGACAACCCGTCGAGCATTGCGTGCTGCCTGGCCGCCGCCCGCGAGAACGCGCGCGCCGTGCGGGGAACGCTCACGACTGAGCTCTGGGAAACCGTCAACAGTACCTGGCTCGAGTTCCCTCGCATGCTCGATCTGCTGGAGCGCGATCCGGCCCACCTGTTCGAATGGGTCAAGGTTCGCTCGCATCTCTCGCGCGGCGTGAGCTTCGGCACGCTGTTCCAGGACGATGCCTTCTACTTCACGCGCCTGGGCCTGTTCCTCGAGCGCGCGGACAACACCGCCCGGATCCTCGACGTGCGCTTTCACGAGGCTGTGCGGGCCGACAAGGCGGGCCCCGACGCGTCGCATCCGACGGACTTCTACTACTGGTCTGCCGTGTTGCGCAGCGTGTCCGGATTCGAGATCTACCGGAAGGTGTATCGCGACGTGATCACGCCCGAGCGCGTCGTCGAGTTGCTCATGCTCAATGCCCATATGCCGCGCTCGTTGCTCGCGTCGCTCAACGGCGTGTGCGAAAACCTCGCAACGCTCGCCAACGCGCAGTCCGGCGATGTCGAGCGCTATGCCGGCAAACTCCACGCGGAGCTGAAGTACACCGACATCCGGCAAATTCAGCAGCAAGGCCTGCATCCCGTCCTGACCGAGTTTCTCGAGCGAGTCTCCGTGCTCGGCAACAAGATCAGCCAGACATTCCTGATCCCGCTGGCGGCCTGACACCATGCGCCTGATCATCCGTCACGAAACCACCTACCGGTACGACACACCGGTGCGCTACACCATCCAGCAGCTTCGGCTCACGCCGGGCGCCTCGCAGGCGCAGCGCGTGCTGCAATGGCGCTTGAGCGCGCCGGGTAAACTCACGCCGTCGCGCGACGCATTCGGCAACGACATGCACACGCTGGTGCTGCATCAGGCGCACGACGAGATCCATCTGCTCGCCGAGGGCGAGGTCGACACCACGCGGCTCGTCGACGGCAGGCTCGACGAAACGAGCCACGCCGTGCCGGTGTTATGCTTCGCCAGCGCCACACCGCTGACCGGGCGCAGTGACGCGATCGACGCGCTTGCCGCCGATGCCGGGGTGGGCACGCCCGCGGGGTTGCTCGCGCTCGCGGCGTCCATTTGCGAGCGGGTCGACTATGCGTCCGGCATCACCGCCGTGACCAGCACCGCCGCGCAGGCGATGGCGCTGGGGCGGGGCGTGTGTCAGGATCACGCCCACCTCATGCTTGCCGTGTGCCGGGCGCGTGGCGTGCCGGCGCGCTACGTGAGCGGCTATATCGATCCGGGCGACGTGCCGCACGCCGCCAGTCACGCCTGGGTCGACGTGTGGGTGGACGGGGCGGGGTGGGTGAGCATCGACGTGACCCATGCGTGCTTCGCCAGCGGCAACTATTGCCGTCTGGCGGTGGGACGCGACTACGAATCCGCCGCCCCCGTGAGAGGCATGCGCAGCGGCGGCGCGAGCGAGGCGCTGCACGTGTCGGTCAGCGTCGACACCGTGCCGCCCGATCAACAACAATAGCGTGACACGTGACGAGGCGGCGCGCCTCGCACGGCGAGACAGGAACGACATGACGTATTGCGTGGCCATGAAGCTCGATGCCGGGCTGGTCTTTCTCTCCGATACCCGTACCAACGCGGGCGTCGATCACGTGAGCACCTTCCGCAAGATGCTCGTTTTCGAGCGTCCCGGCGAGCGCGTGATCGTGCTGCTCTCGGCGGGCAATCTTGCGCTCACGCAGGCGGTGCGCCAGCAACTCGTCGAAGCGCGCGATACCGAAACGTTATGGACCGCCAAGACCATGGGCGATGTGGCCCGTGTGGTCGGGCAGGCCATCCGCGACGTTTATGCCCGCGACGCCAAATCGCTCGAGGCGTTCGGCGTCGACTTCAATTGCAGCTTCCTGCTCGGCGGACAGATTGCCGGCGCGAAGAGCCGACTGTTCCAGCTGTACTCGGCAGGCAACTTCATCGAGGCGTCGTCCGTCAATCCGTACTTCCAGATCGGCGAATCCAAATACGGCAAGCCGATCATCGACCGGCTCGTCACGCCCGCCACGTCGCTTGACGATGGCGCCAAGTGCGCGCTCATCTCGATGGACTCGACGTTGCGCTCCAACATCTCCGTGGGACTGCCGCTCGACTTGCTCGTCTACGAGGAGGACAGCCTGCGCGTGACGCGTTTCGCGTCGCTCGATGACGATAACGTCTACTACAAGATGATTCACGACACGTGGGGTTCGCGATTGCGTCAGGTGTTCGACGAGTTGCCCGAGCCGCAATGGGCGGCGAGCGACACCGCCAATGTGCCCGCGTCGCTGCCGCCACGCGCGGCCCCCCCAGACGGCATGCCCGGTGCGGAGGACGCCGGGAGCGTCCAGTCGCTCGCGCAGACGGTGTCGCTTCGCATGCCATCCTGAGCGGGCGGCAGGAGAGGCCGCCGCATCCGGCTGACACGCGCGATGGGCCTGTGGATGCGGGCGTGCCGGATAGGGGCGTCTATGCCGGCATCGCGCCGTGATGGCGATGCTGCTTGCGATACAGCCACACGCTGAGCGCCAGCGTTACCGCCTCCGTGGCCAGCAACGTGTACCAGATGCCGTCGCCCCCGAGCAGGGCGTCAAGCACCCAAAGGATGCCCAGCAGCAGAATCCAGCTTCGCAGCATGGCGATGACCGCCGACGGTCCCGGCGCTTCGAGCGCTGTCAGATAGCCCGCGACGACCAGGTTGCCCGCCGCCGGCAAAAACGCCAGCGCATACCAGACGACCGCATGCTCCAGGATCGACCATGCCGCGCCGCCTGCCGGCAGGAAGAGGAACGTCAGCGGACGTGCCAAGGTTGCCATCGCGAGCGCGACGATGAACGAAAATCCGATGACGGCGAACGCCCCTAACCGGAACGAGGCGCGCAACGCCTGCGCGTTGCGCGCGCCGCGGTAGAAACTGATCATCGGCTGCATGCTCTGCACGAGCGCGACCATCGTGACCGTCGCGCCGAGCGTCATGTATTCCAGGATGGCGTAGGCGGCCAGCCCGGGCTCGCCGAAGTGCACGAGAATCACCCGGTTGAAGACGAACACCGTCAACGCCGGGGCGATGGCGCCGAGAAACTCCGACGCGCCGTTGTACATGGCGCGCCATACGTGGTTTTGTCCGTTGCCGCCAAATGCCGGACGCGCGGGCACGACACGTTTTGCGAGCACGAGATGGTAGGCGAACATGACACTGCTCGACACCATCATCGACAACCCGGTCGCGAGCGACGCACCATACATGCCCATCTCGCGAACCGCGATGAACCAATAGTCGAGTGCGACGTTGGCCAGTGCACCGAGCACCATCGCGTACAGGCCGAAACGCGCCGCGGGGGCGCCTTCGACGCGAAGGAATAACTCCATCGCATAGAGCCCGTTCGCGAACAGCACAAACCAGCCCCAGCCAGACAGATAGGCGACGACGTGCGGTGTGATGGCGCCGCTCGCACCCAACGCAGCGGCGATGTCGTGCTTGAACGCGAGCACACCCGCGCTCATCGCGACGCCCGCGGCAAACATCACCCAAAGGACCTGCGAAAATGCGCGACGGGCTTCGGCGTGACGCGCCTCGCCGAGCAGGCGCGCAATGAGCGTCGCGCCGCCGACGCCGACCATCACGCTTAGCGCATAAGGCACGTAAAGCAGCGGCACCACCAGATTCAGCGCGGCGAGCGCCTGTTCACCGACGTATCGGCCGATGAAGATGCCGTCAATCAGCGTATAGACCGTGTAGACCCAGCCCGAAAGGATGGTCGGCACGGCGAGCGAGGTAAATTCCTTGAGCAGGGACGTCCTCGCGCCCTGCGTTGGATTGCAGTGATGGGTTGTATTGGAAAGAGACATGGTCCCCTCGATGACATTGCACCGCGTCGTGTCGGGACGCGGCTCACCGTGGCTTGCATATCCGGGACATGAAAGACGTCGGAACGGGGGAGGGTTGCCGCTCGCGCGCAAGCGATGGCGTGAGCGCTCCGCCTCGCCGATGCGCACGTTGGCGCGTTCAGCGAGGCAGGCGGGCGGACGGAGGGAACATCGCCTGGTGCAGATGCACCCACACGACGCCCTGGCGGGAGGCACAGAAAAGAAGGAAATTCATGATGTTTGTCGATCGCGTCCGAGTGACGGGCGCCTCTGACAGACACTGGCGGTCATGCCGGAGTTCCCCGAAGTGACCGCCACCGGCTGCGCCGGCAAGTTCGCCCGGACTCCCATCGTGGAAGGCCACGAATGGCAAGCGTAAAAAAAGGGGCGCCGAAGCGCCCCAACATGGGTCCAGCAAGAAAGACGGACGCTCGCGTTATTGTTGTGCACCGCCGTTGAACCAGGCGGCGATCTTCTGGCGTTCGGCGTCGGTCATCTGGGTCACGTTGCCCAGCGGCATCGACTTGAGCGCCACGGCTTGCTGATAGATGCGCTGTGCGTTCTGCGAGATCTCGGCCGGCGTATCGAGCATCACGCCAGCCGGGGCGCTGCCCATCATCGTCGGCTTGGCCGAGTGGCACGTGGCACAACGCTGCGTGAGAATCGGCTGGATCTCCGAGAGCTTCACCGCCGGTGCGGCGGCTTCGCCATGTGCCCCGGCAGCCGGCGCCGGCGTGGGGCGCGGTGCGGCGAACACGGCAACGCCGGCGAGCAATGCGGCGCCCGCCACGGGAAGTGCGTACAGGTTCTTGCCCGCGTGACGCAGCACGAAGAACTGACGAATCATTGCGCCCGCGGCCATGATGATCGTCAGGATCACCCAGTTGTACGGGTTGCTGTACGTGAACGCGTAGTGGTTGCTGATCATGATGAACACGACCGGCAGCGTGAAATAGGTGTTGTGCACCGACCGCTGCTTGCCCAGCTTGCCCCAGATCGGGTTGGGCACTTCGCCCTTGGCCAGCGCGGCCACGCTCTTGCGCTGCCCCGGGATGATCCAGAAGAACACGTTCGCCGACATCGACGTCGCCATCATCGCGCCAACGATCAGATACGCGGCGCGACCGGCAAATATATGCGTCGTCGCGTACGTGGCGGCCACCACGAACAGCGCCACGGCAATGCCCAGCACACGTTCGTTCTTGCCGAGCATGCGGCACAGGAAATCGTAGACGAACCAGCCGCCGATCAGGAATGCCAGCGCAATCCCCACCGCCTGACCCGGTTGCAGGTCCATGACGTTCTTGTCGATCAGGTACGTCTGCGGCTGGAGCAGGTACAGCACGCAGAACAGCGCGAAGCCCGACAGCCACGTGGTGTACGACTTCCACTTCGACCAGTGCAGGTCCTCGGGCATCTGTGGTGGTGAGTTCAGATACTTCTGGGCATGGTAAAAGCCGCCGCCGTGCACCGACCACATCTCGCCGAACACACCTTTCTGCTTGTCCTCGGCGGCCTTGGGCGGCTTCAGCCCGTTGTCCAGCATCACGAAATAGAACGACTCGCCAATCCAGGCGATGGCTGCCACTACGTGCAACCACCGAAGCAACAGGTTGACCCAGTCGGTAATAAACGCTTCCATCTTATGTTCTCCTCAACTGCCTGACGTTCACGCTCGCGCTTGTCAGCTGCCGCGATACGTGGAAAAGCTCCACGGCGACACCAGAAGCGGCACGTGGTAATGCTGGGACGGCTCGGCAATGCCGAATCGCAGGACAACGCGATCCACGAATCGCGGCGACGGCACTTCCACGCCTTGCGCGGCGAAATAGTCGCCCGCGTGGAACACCAGCTCATATTCGCCCGCGACGAAGTCGTCGCCTTCGAGCAGCGGCTTGTCGCAGCGGCCGTCGCTGTTCGTGTGCACGTCGCGCAGCGCGCGACGCTCGCCGTCCACGCGCCACAGCTCCACACGGATGCCCGAGCCGGGCTTGCCGTGCGATGTATCAAGTACGTGGGTAGTCAGTCGTCCCATGGTGTCTCCTGTGATGGATGGGTGCATTGTAGGGAGATGGCAGCCGGGCAACGCGCGCAATACCAAAGATAAAAACGCGCACATACCATGTCGCGCCAGACAAAAAGATGACCGGCATCAAACGCGCATCGCCATAGGGGCAAGCGTAGGTCGAATGCCTCGCATTGGGGTATCCGAGGACCACTATGGGCTTTGGTTATCTCGTGCATAACACGATTCATATGAAGCCTTATCGCGAGGAGAGACGCATCGCCCGGAAAGCCCAATGGGTACGTACATTCTCGGGGAAAACCCGAGAGGCAGGATACGTATTCATGCATACGTTCCATGAAAAAAACACTATAGCCCCCGGCGGTCTTGCCGCGAAAGGCGTCGACCTGCACCATTGAGCCACCCCAAAAAATCAATCAAACAGCCCCCCCTGGGACGGAGACGCAATGAGTGTGACAACCAAAGCCGTGGATCCGGTCGACGAGCGACTGCCGATCGGAAAATTGTTCATGCTGGGCCTGCAACACGTGCTGGTGATGTACGCGGGTGCGGTAGCCGTGCCGCTCATCATTGGCGGCGCCCTTGGACTGCCCAAGGATCAGATTGCCTTTCTCATTTCCGCGGACCTGATGTGCTGCGGAATCGCCACGCTGCTGCAAAGCGTGGGCGTGGGCCGCTTCGGCATTCGCATGCCCGTCATCATGGCCGTGACCTTCGCGGCCGTGGGCCCCATGCTCGCCATCGGCACCAATCCGTCACTGGGGTTGCCCGGGATCTTCGGCGCAACGATCGCGGCAGGGATCATCGGCACGCTGCTCGCGCCCGTGATCGGCAAACTGCTGCGTTTCTTTCCGCCGATCGTGACGGGCATCGTCATCACGTCCATCGGCCTGACGATCATCGGCGTGGGTATCAACTGGGCCGCCGGCGGCGTGGGCAATCCCGACTACGGCGACCCGGTATATCTCGGCGTGTCGTTCGCGGTGCTCATCTTCATCCTGCTGATTACGCGCTTCGTGAAAGGCTTTTTCTCGAACATCGCGGTGTTGCTCGGCATTCTGTTCGGATTCGCCATCGCGCTGATGCTCCACAAGGTCAACTTCGACGGACTCGACCAGGTGAAGTGGTTCGACGTCGTGCTGCCGTTCCACTTCGGCATGCCCGTGTTCGATCCGTGGGCCATTGTCACGCTCACCATCGTCATGCTGATCACGTTCATCGAGTCGACCGGCATGTTCCTCGCCCTCGGCGAGATCGTCGGCAAGCCCGTCGATGAAAAGGCCCTCGTTGCGGGCCTGCGCGTCGATGGCCTGGGCACCGTCATTGGCGGCGTGTTCAATACGTTCCCCCACACGTCGTTCTCGCAGAACATCGGGCTGGTGGGGGTGACGGGCGTCAAGAGCCGCTGGGTATGCGCGGCGGCCGGGGTCATCCTGCTCGTGTTCGGGCTGATTCCGAAGATGTCCGTCGTTGTCGCATCGATCCCGCAATTCGTGCTGGGCGGCGCCGGTGTAGTGATGTTCGGCATGGTGCTCGCCACCGGCATCAAGATCCTTGCCAAGGTCGATTACGCGAAAAATCGCTACAACCTGTACATTGTGGCCATCAGCGTCGGCATGGCGATGATTCCGGTCGCATCGAACAAGTTCTTCTCGAAGATGCCCGAACAGCTCGCGCCGCTGCTGCATAGCGGGATTCTGCTCGCCACGCTCTCGGCCGTGATCCTGAACGCCTACTTCAACGGCTTCAAGGCCCCGGAGGCCAACGGCCACGGCGAGACGAACGGCAATGGCATGGGGCTGGAGGCGCATTGATGAAAACGCTGCTCGTCAAGAATGCCGATGTGCTGGTGACGATGGACGCAGGCCGCCGCGAAATCGCGCGTGGCGGGCTGTACGTCGAGGACAACCGGATCGTGGCGGTGGGCACCAGCGACGCGCTGCCGGCGAGTGCTGACGAAGTGCTCGACCTGACGGGGCACGTTGTCATCCCCGGTCTGGTCAACACGCATCACCACATGTACCAGAGCCTCACCCGCGCGCTGCCCGCCGCGCAGGACGGCGAACTGTTCAACTGGCTCACGAACCTGTATCCGGTGTGGGCCAACCTCACGCCGGAGATGATTCGCGTCTCGACGCAAACCGCCATGGCCGAGCTGCTGCTCTCCGGCTGCACCACGTCGAGCGATCACCTGTATATCTACCCGAACGGCTGCAGGCTCGATCACAGCATCGAAGCCGCCGCCGAGATCGGCATGCGGTTTCATGCGAGCCGCGGCAGCATGAGCGTGGGGCAGAGCCAGGGCGGCCTGCCGCCCGATCGCGTGGTGGAGCGCGAAGACGAGATTCTCAAAGACACCCAGCGACTCATCGAGACTTACCACGACGCCGGCCGTTACGCGATGCTGCGCGTGGTCGTGGCGCCGTGCTCGCCGTTTTCCGTGAGCCGCGACCTGATGCGCGAATCGGCGTCGATGGCGCGCCACTTCGGGGTGTCGCTGCACACGCACCTGGCAGAGAACGTCAACGACATCGCCTACAGCCGCGAAACGTTCGGCATGACCCCCGCCGAGTACGCGCAGGACCTCGGCTGGGTCGGCCACGACGTTTGGCACGCGCACTGTGTGCAACTCGACGACGCCGGCATCGCGCTCTTTGCCAGGACAGGCACGGGCGTGGCGCATTGCCCATGCTCCAACATGCGTCTCGCCTCGGGCATCGCCCCGATTCGCCGCATGCGCGACGCCGGCGTGCCGGTCGGTCTCGGTGTCGATGGCTCGGCGTCGAACGACGCGGGCAACATGATCAACGAAGCGCGTCAGGCGCTGCTGCTGCAGCGTGTCGGGTTCGGCCCGGACGCGATGACGGCGCGCGAGGCGCTGGAGATCGCCACCTTGGGCGGTGCGCGCGTGTTGGGCCGCGACGACATTGGCAGGCTCGCCCCTGGCATGGCCGCCGACTTCGTGGCGTTCGACACACGCGGTATCGGCATGGCTGGCGGCCTGCACGATCCCGTGGCGGCGCTCGTCTTCTGTAATCCTGGACAAGCTGCGTACAGCGTGGTGAACGGTCGGGTGGTGGTGCGGGAAGGGCGTCTGGCGACGCTCGACCTGCCGTCGCTCGTCACGCGTCACAACGCGCTGGCGCGGCAACTGGCCGAGGCCTCCCGATAGCGCGTTGCCACGCCGGTGCCATATTCATGGTGTGGGACTCGGCGTGACACCGAGCAAGCGGGACGTCGGGGTGGAGTTCCCGTGCATGGGGAACGCCGCCGTGCGGTTCGGCGGAGCGGTGGGGGCCGCTCCGCCGGTAAAACCGGCGCGCCAACGACGGCCAATGACGGATCGAGAAAGCTCAGGACGGATCAGGACGGAGTGCGGGCTTCGAGCAACGTGCGTGTTGCATCCGAGATCACGCTGCGCAGCCAGCGCACCTCGTCCGAATAGTGCGTGCGCTCATGCCACAACTGGTAATACTGCATCGGCGGGAAATCGATGGGCGCCTCGACCACCGTGAGCGGCAGGAATTCGGCGTAGTGATCGGCGAACAGGCGTGTCGTCGTGAAAATCAGGTCCGACTTGAGCAAAACGTAAGGTGCCAGATTGAAGTACGGAATCGTGACTACGACATTGCGCTTCAGACGCTCGCGCGCCAGGTGCATGTCGATGGCGCCGCGCTGGGCGACCGAGTACGGTGTGGGCGCGAGGTGCGGGCTGCCGAGGTACTGCTCCAGCGTAAGGCCGCGCTTGGCGTAAGGGTGCGTATTACGCACCAGACACACGATCTGGTCGACGAACAGGTTCGAGAGATGCAACTGCTCGGGCGGCTCCGGCCAGTTGCCGATGACGATGTCGACCTTGCCGTCCTCGAGCGCGTGCTCGTAGTCGAAGGCGGGGCCGAGCGAATGCAGTTCGAGTTGCGCGTTGGGCGCCTGCTGACGGAAACGTTCGACTACCGTGGGCACGAACAGCGTGTTCAGATAATCGGGCGACCCGATGCGAAACGTGCGCACGGTGGTTGCCGGATCGAAATTCGATTGCTGCACCGTAATGCGTTCGATCTCACGCAATGCGTTTTGCGTCGGCTCGAGCAACGACTGACCGTATTCCGTGGGCACCATGCCCGATTTGCCGCGCACCAGCAGCGGATCGCCGGTGATGTCGCGCAAGCGGCGCAGTGCCGCGCTGATCGCCGGTTGCGATTGATTCAGCTTGACGGCCGCCCGCGTCACACTGCGCTCGATCAACAGCGTGTGAAGAACGCGCAGCAAATAGGTGTCGATCGGTTCGCGGTTTTGGCTCATGAGAAATATAACGATCCGAATATGTCGGACCCGGAATTGCATAAGTAAATCATTATGAAGCACAAGCTGCCGGGGCTCCATAGCGAAAACCCTTATCACCAAAGTCGACGCTTGTCGCGCCCGTCGCATGGGGCGTTGCCGTCTTATTGATACACGCTCGACATTTCGCCGCGAATTGGGTATTTTCGTCCCCGCCCGAAGCCTGACCTGTCAGGCCGGCCAAGCCAGCAGACCCCGACCGAGACCGCGCCAGTGACATCCCCTTCGCAAGCCGCGCAAGCCACGCCACGTCTGGCGCTGACCGGCATCACCAAACGTTACCCGAGCGTGGTGGCCAACGACGACATCGCATTGTGCGTGTTGCCCGGCGAGATCCACGCCGTGCTGGGCGAAAACGGGGCGGGCAAAAGCACGTTGATGAAGATCATCTACGGCGCGGTGCGCCCCGACGCGGGGGAAATCCGCTGGGAAGGACGACCGGTCCGCATCGACAGCCCGGCCGCCGCGCGCAAGCTCGGCATCGGCATGGTGTTCCAGCATTTCTCCCTGTTCGAGACGCTCACCGTCGCGGAGAACATCTCGCTTGCGCTGGACGACGCCGGGCACGATCTCAGGGCGCTCGCGGCCCGCATCCGCGACGTGTCCGGCCAGTACGGCCTCGAAGTCGATCCCATGCGTTACGTGCATAGCCTGTCCGTGGGGGAGCGCCAGCGCGTGGAAATCGTGAGGTGCCTGTTGCAGAATCCGCGATTGCTCATCATGGACGAGCCCACTTCGGTGCTCACGCCGCAAGCTGTCCAGAAGTTGTTCGCCACGCTGCGCCGCCTGGCTTCGGAGGGTTGCAGCATCGTCTATATCAGCCACAAGCTCGACGAAATCCGCGATCTGTGCGACCGCGCCACAGTGCTGCGCGGCGGACGCGTGGCGGGCCACGCGGTGCCGCGCGACGAGACGGCCGAGACGCTCGCGCAACTGATGATCGGGCGCGCCTTGCCGCGGATCGAGCGGCGCCCGCATCAACCGGGCGAGGCACTGCTGTCGCTGCGCTCGCTCAGCATGGCGAGCGACGACCCGTTTGGCACCGCGCTCCAGCGCATCGATCTCGACGTGCACGCCGGCGAGATCGTGGGCATTGCCGGCGTCTCCGGCAACGGCCAGGCCGAATTGCTCGCCGCGCTCTCGGGAGAGGTCAGGGCCCCGTTGGCCGACGCGATTCGGCTCAACGGCCGCGCCGTCGGGCGCATGGGTGCTGCCACGCGACGGCGTCTCGGATTGGCTTTCGTGCCGGAGGAACGCCTCGGGCGCGGGGCCGTGCCCGCCATGTCGCTGACCGACAATGCGTTGCTGGGCGCGTCCGGCACGGCACATCTCGGATTGCTGCGCGGCGGATGGATTCGTCTCGGCGCGTTGCGCCGGTTCGCTTCGCTGTGCATCGACCGGTTCAACGTGAAGGCGGGCGGCCCCGACGCCGTGGCCCAGAGTCTGTCGGGCGGGAACCTCCAGAAGTTCATCGTCGGGCGCGAGATTCTGCAGGAGCCCCGGGTTCTGGTGGTTGCGCAACCCACCTGGGGCGTCGACGTAGGGGCGGCCAGCTTCATTCGCCAGCAACTGCTCGATCTGTCGGCGCGCGGTGTGGCAGTGCTGGTGCTATCCGAAGAACTCGACGAACTTTTCGAAATTTGTGACCGGATCACGGTGCTGGCACAGGGACGTCTGTCGCCCGTGCGCCAGCCCGAGCAGACCGATTCGCGCGAGATCGGCTTGTGGATGGCCGGGATGTTCCCCGGCGGGCCGGGCGAGCGCGCCGCCTGAGTCAGACGCCATTGCCATCGTCGGCGCTGGCGCCGTGAATATGGCTGCCGCCGCCCAAACGTATTTATCGGTTTCCATCGATCACCAGACACCATGTTCGATCTCATGCTTGAGCCGCGGCCCAGTCCCTCCCGCAGCATGCGGCTTGTGATGCCGCTCATCGCCACGCTCATCACGCTCGCCGGCGGGGTGCTCATCTTCAGTTTTCTCGGCAAGAACCCCGCCCAGGCCATGGCCGCGTTCTTCCTGGCGCCCATCAGCAGTCTGAATGGCTGGTCGGAACTGTTGCTCAAGGCGTCGCCGTTGTGTCTCATCGCGCTGGGACTTGCCATCGGCTATCGCGCGAATGTCTGGAACATCGGCGCGGAAGGGCAGTTGCTGCTCGGCGGGATTTTCGCGTCCGGCGTTGCCATCCATTTCGACGGCCACGGCGGGCCCTGGCTGCTGCCGCTGATGATGGTCGCCGGTGCGTTGGGCGGCATGCTGTGGGCGGCGATTCCCGCATTGCTGCGCGTGCGCTTCAACGCAAACGAAATTCTCGTGAGCCTGATGCTGACGTACGTGGCCACGCAATTGCTGATTTACCTCGTGAGCGGTCCGTGGCAGGACCCGCACGGCATGAACTTCCCGCAGTCCATCAGCTTCGGCCGCGACGCGCTGTTTCCACGCTTCTTCGGCGACTGGCACTGGGCGCCGTGGCGCGGCACGCGACTGAACGCGTCCGTCTTCATGGCCGTGTTGGCGGTCCCCGCGGCGTGGTGTTTCATGCGCAAGAGTTTCGCGGGCTATCGCATGGAGGTGGGAGGCCTCGCGCCGCTGGCCGCGCGCTACGCGGGATATTCGGAACCGCGCGCGGTCTGGCTTGCGTTGCTCATTGGCGGGGCGGCGGCGGGGCTTGCGGGAACGGGCGAAGTCGCCGGGCCGGTCGGCCAGCTTCAGGCGACGTGGGCGCCGGGCTATGGATTCACGGCCATCATCGTGGCGTTCGTCGGGCGTCTGCATCCGGTGGGCATCGTGCTGGCGAGCCTGCTCATGGCGCTGCTGTACCTTGGCGGCGAAGCCGTGCAGACGTCGCTGCAATTGCCCAAGGCCATCAGTGGCGTCTTCCAGGGGTTGTTGCTGTTCAGTCTGCTGGGCTGCGACGTTTTCGTGACTTACCGACTTCGCCGCCGCGTCCGCGCGCAGGCGAGCGAAGCCTGAGGAGCGGCGCATGGACTGGATTCACTGGCTCACACCGCTGGCGGCAAGTGCCGTGATCGCGGCCATTCCCCTGATGCTCGCCGCGCTGGGCGAGCTGGTCACCGAGAAGTCGGGGGTGCTCAACCTCGGCGTGGAGGGCACCATGCTCATGGGCGCCATCGGTGCATTCGCCGTCACCGTGCAAACGGGCAGCCTCTGGCTCGGCGTACTCGCGGGCGTGGCGGCCGGCGTTGCGATGTCGGGCGTGTTCGCCTGGCTCACGCTGTCGTTGATGGCCAATCAGGTGGCCACGGGACTTGCGCTCACGATCTTCGGCGTCGGCCTGTCCGCCTATGTGGGCCGTCCATACACCGACGCCACGATCCCGATGCTGCGCGACATGCCGATTCCGGGCCTGTCGTCGATTCCCGTGCTGGGGCCGTCGATCTTCTCGCTCAACCCGCTCGGCTATCTGTCGATCGTGCTGCTCGCGGCGATCGCCGGGTTCCTGTATCGCACACGCGCCGGTCTGGTGCTGCGCTCGATTGGCGAAGCGCCCGCCGTGGCCCATGCCATCGGGTATCCGGTGGTGCGTATCCGGTATTTCGCGACGCTGTTCGGCGGCGCGATGTCGGGACTGGCGGGCGCCTATTACTCGGTAGGCTATCTGCGGCTGTGGCAGGAGAACCTGACGGCCGGGCGCGGCTGGATCGCGCTGGCGCTGGTGGTGTTCGCCACCTGGCGTCCCGGCCGCACGGCGCTGGGGGCATTGCTCTTCGGCGTGGTCATGGCGCTTCAGTTTCAGGCGCAGGCGATGGGCGTGCGGATTCCTTCGCAGGTGCTGGCAAGCCTGCCGTATCTCGCCACGATCGTGGTGCTGGTGGTCATCTCGCGCAATCGGCAGACGATTCGCCTGAACGCGCCCGCATCGCTCGGCAAGCCGTTCTTCGCCGGGTCCTGACACCCCGGGCCGGCGGTGCCCGTTCGGTGTGCGACAACAGAATCAACCTGAAACAATCGATGACGAGGAGAGAATCGATGCGACGTAAAGTCCTGATCACGATGGCCAGCCTGGCGGCGGCCATGCTGGTGAGCGCCTGCGGCAAGCAGGAGAACAACACGGCCAGTGCGCCGGCGGCAGCTTCGGATGCGCAGGCGTCGGCCGCCGCGGCGGGCAAGGGCCCCATGGGCGTGGCATTTGTCTACATCGGCAACCCGGGCGACGCGGGCTGGACCTATGCCCACGAGCAGGGCGCCAGGGCCGTCGAGGCCAAGTTCGGCGACAAGGTGAGCGTGACCCGGGTGGAGAACGTGCCCGAGGGCGCCGACTCCGAGCGCGTGTTCCGCGATCTCGCGAGCAAGGGCAACAAGCTGATTTTCGGCACGTCGTTCGGTTACATGGATTCGATGGTCAAGACCGCGGCTGACTTTCCCGATGTGACGTTCGAGCACGCCACCGGCTTCAAGACCGCGCCAAATCTCGGCACGTACGACGTGCGCACGTATGAAGGCGCGCATCTGGCGGGCGTGGTCGGCGGTCATGTGACCAAGACCAACGTGATCGGCTACGTGGCATCGGTGCCGATTCCCGAGGTGATCCGCAACATCGACGCCTTCGCCATCGCCGCGCGCGAAGTCAATCCGAAGGTCAAGGTGAAGGTCGTATGGATCAACAGCTGGTTCGACCCGGGCAAGGAGCGTCAGGCCGCTGAATCGCTCGTGGGGCAGGGCGCCGACGTGCTGATGCAGAACGTCGACTCGGCTGTGGTCATGCAAGTGGCCGAAGAGAAGAAGATCCACGCCTTCGGCTGGGACTCGGACATGAGCAAGTTCGGCCCGAATGCGCATCTGGCGTCGGCCGCCATCGACTGGAGCAAGTACTACGTCCGCACGGTCGAGGAAGTGATGCAGGGATCGTGGAAGAACACGCCGGTCTGGGGGGGCATCAAGGAAGACGAGATCAACCTGGTGGCGATCAACGACAAGGCGGTGCCTGAAGCGGTGCGCAAGGCCGTGACCGCACGCCACGACGCGATCCGGGACGGCAAGTACGACCCGTTCACCGGCCCGATCAAAGGGCAGGACGGCAAGGAAATCGTGCCGGCCGGCAAGACGCTCAACGACGACGAGAAGCACCAGATCAACTGGTTCGTCGAGGGCGTGGAAGGCTCGCTACCGAAGCAGTGAGCCAGTGGGCCGTCTTGCGACGGCGCAGCGCGATGACGGAAAACCGCCGGTCTTGCCGGCGGTTTTTTTATGGTGCCGAATGCCCCTGCGGCTTGTCGACGCCGCCGATCACTCCTGGGCGGCGCGGGCCGCGTCGGCGGCCGGTGGCACCGGTCGAGCCGGCTGGACCGATGGCGCGGTCGGGACGGATGCCTGAGCGGAATTGTCTGCGCCACCCGCCGGCAACGACAGCGGCTGCCGTTCGGTGCGCGTCGGGCGAGAGGGGCACTGGGGAGGCTGCGGGCGCACGTGGCGCATGTGGCGTGACAGGTGTGACAGGTGTGACAGGTGGGAAGGCGACGTCGCGCCGAGGTTGACAGTCATGTGAAGGTTCTCTGACAGGGTGGTGTCGCCGGTGCGACCGCTCGGTGGCACCGGGGCATTGGACCGGGGGGCCTTGTCGCCCCCGACGCGAGGCGTCGTCGGAGCGAGCGAGCCGTGACGGCGCGAGGCAGCCTAAGGCCGGTGGGCGCCCGTGTCCGTGCTGCGCGTCAAATTTGGGAACGTTCACAGGACGGGAGGGGGCGCAGGGGGCGCACGACACGCATCGGTGTTAAAATGTCCGGTTTCGTGGCGCAATTTTGTGCCACCGCACCTCATCTCCCGGATACCGCCTGTGCTGTCTACTGCCAATATCACGATGCAATTCGGCGCCAAGCCGCTCTTCGAGAACATCTCCGTCAAATTTGGCGGGGGTAACCGCTACGGCCTGATCGGCGCCAACGGTTGCGGCAAGTCGACATTCATGAAGATTTTGGGCGGGGATCTGGAGCCGAGCAGCGGCAATGTCATGCTCGAACCGAACGTGCGTCTGGGCAAGCTCAAGCAGGACCAGTTCGCGTATGAAGACATGCGCGTGCTCGACGTCGTGATGATGGGGCACACCGAAATGTGGGCCGCCATGAGCGAGCGCGATGCCATCTACGCGAATCCGGAAGCCACGGACGACGACTACATGCACGCCGCCGAGCTCGAGGCGAAGTTCGCCGAGTACGACGGTTACACCGCCGAGGCGCGTGCCGGCGAACTGCTGCTGGGCGTGGGCATCCCGACGGACCAGCACCAGGGGCTGATGAGCAACGTCGCGCCTGGCTGGAAGCTGCGTGTGCTGCTGGCGCAGGCGCTGTTCTCGAATCCGGACGTGCTGCTGCTCGACGAACCGACCAACAACCTGGACATCAACACGATCCGCTGGCTGGAAGACGTGCTCAACGAGCGTAATTCCACCATGATCATCATTTCGCACGATCGCCACTTCCTGAACGCCGTGTGCACGCACATGGCCGATATGGACTACGGCACGCTGACCATCTATCCGGGCAACTACGACGACTACATGCTGGCGTCGGCGCAGGCCCGCGAGCGGCAGATGGCAGCGAACACGAAGGCGAAGGAACGCATCTCCGACCTTCAGGATTTCGTGCGTCGCTTCTCGGCGAACAAGTCGAAGGCGCGTCAGGCGACGAGCCGTCTCAAGCAGATCGACAAGATCAAGGTCGAGGACGTCAAGCCGTCCTCGCGCCAGAACCCGTTCATCCGCTTCGAGTTCGAGAAGAAGCTGCACAACCTTGCGTTCGAATTCGAAGGGATCTCGAAGGCTTACGACCGTCAGATCTTCAAGAACTTCACGGGCGCGGTGCGTGCCGGCGAACGCGTCGCGATCATCGGCGAGAACGGTGCCGGCAAGACGACGCTGCTGCGCAGTCTGATGACCGATTTGCCGATCGACGCGGGTAACGTGAAGTGGGCCGAGAACGCCAACATCGGTTACATGCCGCAGGACACGTCCGAGGCGTTCCCGGAAGACGTCACGCTGACCGACTGGATGACGCAGTGGGGCAAGGAGGGCGACGACGACCAGGTGATCCGCGGCTCGCTCGGTCGGCTGCTCTTCGGCGGTGACGATGTGCGCAAGTCGGTTCGCGTGCTCTCCGGCGGCGAGAAGGGGCGCATGATCTGGGGCAAGCTGATGCTGGGCCGCCACAACGTGCTGATGATGGACGAGCCCACCAACCACATGGACATGGAATCGATCGAATCGCTGCAGATCGCGCTCGACAAGTATCCGGGGACGCTGGTCTTCGTGTCGCACGACCGTGAATTCGTGTCGGGCCTCGCCACGCGCGTGATCGAAGTGAAGAGCGACGGCACGCTGGTCGATTACCAGGGCACTTACGACGAATACCTGGCGAGCCAGGGCGTCGAGGTCTAAGGCGTCTCCGGAATCGGCGAAAGCATCCTGGTGCGCGTCGTGTGTGCCGGGTTGCCGACCGGGCGCGACAGGTGGGGTCCCCTGACGGGGCGCTTGCATGGCAGGCGCCCCGTTTTTGTTTGCGGGTGAAATCCGTGCACCATCCGGCCGATATCGACCCACCGCGTGCATGGCGCACTGGCGCCGGGGCAGACGTTGCAACCGCGCTTTCTGTCTGATGGCCTCCTGGGAATAGCGGAAGTCGCGTATCGGCCTTCGCCGATTTCGGCGCGAAGTGGCGAAAGCGCGGGGTGGGCGCACTACAATGGGTGTTCGTTGCGGAACTCCCTTCAGGAGACATTGCATGATGACGTACGACAAGTTTTTCATCGACGGTCAATGGGTTGCCCCGATCGGGCGCGGCACGCTGGACGTCTTTCACTCGGCCGATGGCACGCTCATGGGCCGCATTCCCGAAGGCGATGCGGCCGATGCGGAGGCGGCCATCGCCGCAGCGCGCAAGGCGCGCGATGCCTGGGCGGCAACGACGCCGGCGGAACGCGCGGGTTACCTGCGCAAGATCGCGGCGGGCCTGAAGGCCCGCACCGACGCGCTGGCGGAGGTCATGACCGGCGAGACCGGCATGCCGATCAAGCTGGTGCGTGCGATTCAGGTCGGTGGGCCCGTGTATCACTGGAACAAGTACGCGGAGTTGGCGCAGACGTTCGAGTTCGAGGCGCGCGTCGGCAATTCGCTGGTGGTGCGCGAGCCGGTGGGGGTTGTCGGGGCGATCACGCCGTGGAACTACCCGTTGAACCAGATCACGCTTAAGGTGGCGCCGGCGCTGGCGGCCGGTTGCACGGTGGTGCTCAAGCCGTCCGAAGTGGCGCCGTTCAATGCGTTCATGCTTGCCGAGGTGATCGCCGAATCGGGCTTGCCGGCTGGCGTATTCAACCTGGTCACCGGACTCGGCCCGGTCGTTGGCGAAGTGCTGGCACGTCATCCGGATGTCGACATGGTCTCGTTTACCGGGTCGACGCGAGCGGGCAAGCGCGTATCCGAAGTGGCGTCGCAAACGGTCAAGCGCGTAGCCCTGGAGTTGGGCGGGAAGTCGGCATCCGTGGTGCTCGACGATGCCGACTTTGCCGCGGCGGTGAAGGGGACGCTCAACGCGTGCTATCTCAATTCGGGGCAAACCTGCTCGGCGCATACGCGCATGTTGGTGCCGGCGTCGCGCTACGACGAGGTCAAGGCGCTGGTGAAGGATGCCGTTGCGCGCTTCACGCTGGGCGACCCGCGCGAGGAAGCGACGCGTCTTGGGCCGCTGGCTTCGGCGGCACAACGCGAGCGCGTGCAGCACTACATTCGCAAGGGATTGGCGGAGGGGGCGGAACTGATTGCCGGCGGCGATGCCGTGCCCGAAGGCTTCGAAGCGGGTTTTTTCGTGCAGCCGACGGTGTTGGGGCGTGTCACGCCGGACGCGACCGTGGCGCAGGAGGAAATTTTCGGCCCGGTATTGTCGATCATCACCTATCAGGACGAGGCCGATGCCGTGCGCATTGCCAACGACTCGATCTACGGATTGGGCGGAGGCGTGTGGTCAGGCGACGAGGCGCGGGCGGTGCGTGTGGCGCGTCAGATCCGCACGGGGCAGGTCGACATCAACGGCGGGGAGTTCAACGTTCAGGCACCGTTCGGCGGTTTCAAGCAGTCCGGGCATGGCCGTGAGAACGGTGTCTATGGCTTCGAGGAATTCCTCGAATACAAGTCGCTTCAGTTCAAGTCGGCGAAGTCGTAGCGCCGTTGTCGCAGAAACGCATGGCCGTGCCGTCGCGCGTGATGCGTTCCCACACGGCCGCTTTCTCCTCGTCGCTGAAGAACACCCAGTTGGACACTTCGGAGGCGGTGCGGCCGCACCCCTTGCAGACGTCGTCGAAGAGCGTCGAGCAAACGCCAATACAAGGGCTGTCGGGGCGGTCGTGCAGTTCGGACATAAAGGATATTTCGGATTGGGCTGCGAGGGAGGGTGGCGTCGCGCCATTATCTCACCGATGGCGATGCCGGTTTTGATTCCCCCTATGTCCCGGGGGGCGACGGGTGGACATTGCGGACGGATTCGGGGTAGACGGGCGATGGTTGCCGTTGCCGCGGCGGGGCTACCAACGGAATACGCTGTAACCGATCCGCACCTGTGACGGCGAATGCCGGTTGTAGTCGAGCATGTCTTCGCCGTAGCCCGTGAAGTAACCGAGCCAAAGATAGCCGCCGGTTCCCGGAATCAGCTTGCCCAGGGGATACGTCACCTGAACGTCCACACTGCCGTAGTTGCGTTTCATGCCCTTGCGCAGCGTTGCGCCGATCTGCCAACCGTTCGGCTTGCCCCACAAAACAAGCAGATCCATGTAGCCGCGATAGTTCTGGATGTCGGGGTTGTCTTTTTTCTCGACATACGCATAGAACTTTGGCGCGATCGTCCAGTGATAGTCGGACAGATTGCCGAACTTGAAGATGGGTTTGACGAACACCGTGTTAATGCTACGGGAATCGGTGCCGGCCTTGCCATTGGATTCGTGCTCGAACCCGGCGGCGACGCCCAGCGACGAAAACCAGCCGGCGCGTACGCCGGTATCGGGGACGTAGTAGAACAGACTCGGCCGGTAGTTCGAATCCCGGAACGGGGCCGATTCGGCTTCGAGATCCCAGATCGACAGTTGGGTATAGCCGAAATACAGATTGTCGAGGAAGGCCTTCGACGTCGGATTGTCCGGCTTCAGGATGTGGAACTTGAAGCTCAACTGGAAGCGCGCATTGGCATCGCCGTTCTTCCCAAAGGCAATGTACATCGGCTCATTGGACGAGATGCGCGCGAACTCGGTGTCGCTGGTGGGGGCAATCACGTCGGGGGATGCCGCGGCCGATGCGCCGGAGGCGGCAGGAGCGGAAGGGGCGGCGGGCACGGCCGACGATGCACCTCCCCTGCCCGAAGGCGCCGGTGCAGCTGCCACCATCGGCTCTGCCGGCGCGGCCCGATCGAGCACGATGGTGGTCGTCGATGCATCCCAGTCGACGGGCTCGATACGCACCGAGCCGCGCCATTCGGCGGGCAATACTGCGGAGTACGAAATGCGCCGGAACTGGCCGTTCGAGAGCGTGACTTCGGACGGTTCGAGCGCGGCGCGCTTGAGGTGCAGCAGCGTGGGCTTGAAGTCGTCGTTGGAGACGCGCACGACGATCTCGGCCGGTACTTTGATCGTCTTGCGTCCGGGGGTGTCCTGGGTGGCGAGCAGGATGAGCTGGAGCGGTGCGCCGCCGGCCAGCGCGCGTGGCGGTTGCAATAGCGAGAGATCGGCGTGGGCTGTCTGGCTCAGGGCCAGGCAGAGCGCCGTCGCCCCGCATTGCAGGACGCGCAGCGGCGATGGGGCGAATGTGGCGAAATTCGTCTTGGGCATCGGTCCGGTCTGGGTTGGCGACCCCGGGCCGGTGAGCCCGAAGTCCGTTACGATCCGCCTCGGGTGAGGTCCCGGAGGTCGGATTCACGGGCGCAACGATCGCGTCCGTGAGATTTGGCAAGATAAAGCGCCGCATCGGCACGTCTGAGCCATGCATTGGCGTCATCGCGAGGGTGCCATTGCGCGACACCGGCGCTGATCGTGAATTGAAGCGTCCGGTCGTCGACGGGAATGCGGCTGGTGTGAACGGCGTCGCGCAGCCGCTCGGCGGCGTCAAAGGCTCGGGCCTCCGTTGCACCACTCAGGATGATAGCGAATTCTTCGCCACCCAAACGACCACAAATGTCATCTTCGCGTAACGATTCGTGACAAAGGTGGACGAAGTGGGCCAGAACCGTATCGCCGCGTGCATGCCCCCAGGTGTCGTTGATCTGCTTGAAATGGTCGAGATCCACGAGTATGACGCAGGCAGGCATGCCGGTCGCCTCGGCCCGCGCGACTTCCGAATTCAGGCGCTTGAGGAAGTGGCCGCGCGACAGCGCCCCTGTGAGCGCATCGTATTTGACTTCATGCTCGAGCGCGGCATTCTTGGCGAGAGTGTCGGACAGTTGAAGTTTTTCTCGACGCAGGTACCTAACCAGCAGGTACAGCGCGCCAGCGGAGCTTAGCAGCAAGGCAAACACCAGGACTGCGTAGCGGCGGCGTTCGATGGACAGGCTGCCGAGCGTGGGCGCCTCGCTCATGGTGTAGATCACGAGATCGTCGTCGGTCGACACCTCGGCTTCCAGCAGGAACGGCTGGTTGTCCGGGCGTATGCGAACGAGACGGGCCACGTGTTTTCCGGTGTCGCCGCTGCCCTTGTGCCGGAAGATCGCGGGCGTGCCGGGCGCAAGATCGTATGCCTCGATGGGGACTACGGTGAAGTCTTCCCGCTTGTACAGATGACGCCGTTCGTCGGGCGTCATGCGGAAGACCCTGGCGCCGGGCACGGCCAAGCCGGTGAATGTCGGATCGTTGGCGAGCAGGATGACGCCATTGGGGTCCGTAACAAACGAAGCACCGGTATCCACCCAGTGCGACAGTCTGCGAATGCCGAGCTTGACCACCACCACGCCGACGAGACGGCCGTCGTGATAGACCGGCGCCGTGAAGTAGATCCCGGGGAGCCCCGTCTTGCGTCCGATGACGTATTGCTGGCCCGCTCCGCCGAGCACGGCCGCATTGAAGTACGCGCGGTCGCCGAAGTTGTCGCCGACGAGCGGATTCGCCGTGTCGGCGTCGCTCGAGGCGATCGTCACGCCGTCGGACGTGCCCAGCCAGACGAGATCGGCGCCGAAGTACTGTTGCGCGGCGCTCAGCAGCGCGTTCACGGGTTTGAGTTGCGGGTTGGCAAGCAGCGCGTGTCTGGCCACCTTTGGCGGCAGGCGCTTCACCGGTTGGGCGTCGATGGCGGCGGCGGCATCCTGAATCTGCCCGATCTGCGCAAGCACGCGGGGAATGCCGCGAATGAGCATCAGGTCCTGATTGACCGTATGGACCGTACCATGAGCCAGCCGGCTGGCGATACTGCGCTCTTCGAAGAGCAGGCGCGCCGAACGGCTCGCCACGAGTTGATCGGCGGCGAAGCGGGCGAAGGCCCAGGCAGCAAGCACACCCAGCAGGATGGTCGTGCCGCTTAGCAGGGCGGAAACGGTGCGGCGGCGATTGAACAAAGCGTTGAGCAACGGCAAATGCGGGTGCAGACGCGCTTACAGGCGCCCGTGCCAGTCTCGGATGAATGTCTCGATGTGTCCGGGCGGAAGGGGACGTGTGCAATGATAACCCTGCCACGCGTGGCAGCCCATCGAGGCGAGGGCATCGCGTTGCGCGCTGGTCTCGACACCTTCCGCGACGGTTTCGATTTCGAGCTTGCGGGCAATGGCGATGATCGCACGGATGAGTTCGGTGTCGTAGCCACCGAGCAGTACGCCGGCCACGAACTGGTAATCGATCTTCACGGTGCCGAACGGCCAGCGTTTCAGACGCACGAAACTCGAATAGCCGGTGCCGAAATCGTCGAGCGACAACCGCACGCCCATGGCCACGAGTTCGTTCATCAACGTGGCGGCTTCGTCGAGGTGAGAGATCAGCGACGATTCGGTGATTTCGATTTCGAGCTTGTCCGGCGGCACGCGATGGTGCCGAAGGGCGTAACGCACGGTCTCCAGCGTCTGCACGCGCATCTGCTGCGCGGACAGGTTGACGGCCACGCGCGGGTATTCCTCCCCCGCCTTGTGCCACTGATCGAGTTGCCGGCAGGCCTCCTGGAGCGTCCAGTCGCCGATCGGTCCGATCACGTCGCACCGTTCGGCCGCCGGAATGAACTCGCCGGGCATGATCAGTTCGTCGTCGCGCTGCCAGCGGATCAGCGCCTCGAGTCCGGTGAGCCGGTGAGTGCGCATATCGATTTGCGGCTGGTAATGCAGGCGGAATTCCGAATCCGACAGCGCGCGTCCGATGGCACTGCGCCAATGGTGTTCGTTGCCTGCCTCGTCCGGCGGGTTGATGCCCTCGGTCGGCGCGCAAGGGGCTTCCGTGACAAGAAAGCGCGACGCGCTCTCGCGGATGGCCTGATCGGCGACGTCGGAGGTGTGTTCGAGCAGCGTGGCGGGCCACACGGGCACCTGCGGCAGGTGCGTGATGCCCGCGGACAGGATCGGGTAAAGCAGGCCGTTGCCGCACGGCACCGGCGACTCGCCCGAGCGGATGAAGCGACGTGTGACTTGCACCGCCGCCTCACGGCTGCCGAGATCGCGCAGGAGGATGGCTATCTGCTGATCGGATACCCGGCCAATGAGATCGCGCCGGCGGATACGCGAGCCGATTCTGAACGCGATGGTCGCGAGCAGATCGGCGTCGGAAACGGCGGATTGGCTGGTCGCCGTGCGCTGACCTCGCCCGACGTGCAGCACCACCAGCGCACTGTGGCTGTTGGGGGGGCTGGGGGTTCGCAACTCCAGGCTGAGGGCGCGAAGGAGCCGCTGGCGGTCCAGCAGGAGGTCGGCGAGAACGACTTGCCGGCGCAGCGCGTTCGTATCGTTCATCTCGGCAGGCGGGCACCGGGTGTCCGCTCGGTTGAACGTTGGTCATTGCCGCGTGTAAAGCCGCAGGGCATCGCAAGCCCGCGCGTCGAACAGGTCGTGCCGCCAGAAAACCCTTGAATCATGTTCTGCATAAGACGCGTAAATGTGTCGGCCATCGTGCGGGGAACGGGGGGCGCGTGAGCGCCGTCGCGCCACCACGTGCCATCCTCCCGCGCTCCGGCAGACCGCGCGCAAGGCGTGGCCCGACTAGAAGCTCGTGCCCGGTCGCGAAACCGGGTTCTTTCGTTTTTAACGGCACCCGTGTCTGAAAATTGAGTTGGGGTTTCACCTATGGTCGGGGGCGGCTCGGTCGTGCCAGCCATTCGCGCCCGCGAAGCATGTAATCCCAATAGACCTTGGGCAGTACGTACTTTTTGAGCACCCAGGCGGTGCGGGTCGCACGCGTGCCGTCGATCGGGAACGTGGGCAGCAGCTTGCCGCCATAGCCAAACTCGGCGAGCACGATCTTGCCGTGTTCCACCGTGAGCGGGCAAGCGCCATAACCATCGTAATGCAGGGTAAGGGGGCGGCCGTCCATGGTGGCGAGCAGATTTTCGGCCACGACGACAGCCTGCTTGCGGGCTGCGGCAGCGGTCTTGGCATTGGGCGCCGAAATGGCGTCGCCGAGCCCGAAGACGTTCGCGTAGCGCGGATGACGCAGCGTGGCGTGATCGACTTCGCACCAACCCGCCGCATCGGCGAGCGGGCTTGCACGCAATACGTCGGGCGCGCTTTGTGGCGGCACGACATGCAGCAGATCGAACGGCTTGTCCACGAACTGCGACTGACCGTCAGCATCGAAAATCTCGAAGCGAGCCACGCGGCGCTCACCGTCGACCGCGCGCAGATGGGAGAGATGGTTGAGCGAAATGCCGTAGCGGTTCACATACGCCATCAGCGCGGGAACGTACTCCTTCACGCCGAACAGCGCCGGCGCCACCAGATGGAATTCGATCTTGGTCTTGTCGAGCACGCCGCGCTGGCGCCAGGTGTCGGCCGACAGATACATCGCCTTCTGTGGTGCGCCCGCGCATTTGATCGGCATGGGCGGTTGCGTGAACAGGGCGTTGCCGCCCTTGAAGTCGCGTACCAGCGACCAGGTGTACGGTGCGAGGTCGAAGCGATAGTTGGAAGTGACGCCATTGCGCCCGAGCGTATCGGTCAGGCCGTCGATCGCTTCCCAGTTCAGTTGCAGTCCCGGCGCCACGATGAGGTAGCGGTAGGTCAACGGACGTCCGTTGGAGAGAAGAATCTGCGAACGTTCCGGCGCGAAAGCCATGACGGCCGCCTGAATCCAATCGACGCCTTCGGGGATGACGCTTGCCATCGGCCGGGCCGTGCGCGCAGGATCGAATTCACCCGCACCCACAAGCGTCCATGCCGGCTGGTAGTAATGCGTGTCGGCCGGGTCCACGATCGTGATCGTCAGGGACGGCCGGCGGCGGCGCAGGCTGGCCGCGACGGAAATGCCGGCAGCCCCCGCACCCATGATGACGATGTCGGCGCTGCTTTGCGTCGCGGGCACGGGCGTCGCGGATACATCGCTGGACATAAGATCTCCGACAAAGAAGCAAGAATTGGAACGGATTACGACATATTCGTGCGCATCCTGAGCATCGAACCGCAGGGCCTTGCACGAACGAAAGGCCTGCGTCGCGACGCGTGCGGAACATTGTATAGAAACTGCGGTGTTTTGCCCCTGTTTTCAGGGCGGGCGCGGTGAATCGCCACGATCGCCCGGTGCGTTGGGTCGAGGCGATCATCCCAGGGAGCGCGTGGCGTACCCCGTTCGTCGGGGGATGTCGCGTTCGGCAAGCGATGTCCGACGCATCGGCGCCCGCGCGGGCAACCCTGGCAGCGCAGGGGGGGCGATGGAGGGAGCGACGTTCGCGCAGGCGACGTCGATTGGTTTACGAGGCGGGCGTCACTCGCCTATGGACGCGGGACGGCGCTGGTCAGGCACCGGGCGGCGCGCGCCTGGTTCACGCATGCAGAGGATCGTGGTCGCAGGCGACGTCGACGGGATCGCTTTCGCTGTGGCAGGCGCAGGCTTCGCCATGAGCCCCTTGCATGAGCGCGCGCAGGATGCCGCAATCGCTCGTTTCGTGTCGGCTCTGGCATTGTGCCTGCAGATGCAGCAACTGCTGCTCGAGCGCTTGCAACTCATGGATGCGGGCATGGACACGGGCCAGATGTGCCTCGATCAGGTGGTTGGCGTCTTCGCAGGTCACGTTCGTATCGTAGGCGAGTTCGCTCAAACGCTTCGCGTCGGCGAGCGGCATGTCGAGCGAGCGGCAGTGGCGAATGAAGCGCAGCGCTTCCAGATGGTCTTCGCCGTAGGCGCGGTAGCCCGTGTCGGTCCTCGGCGGGGCCGACAGGAGGCCGGCACGCTCGTAATAGCGGATCGTTTCGACATCGGTACCCGCCGCCCGGGCCAGTTCTCCGATTTTCATGCTTGACTCCGTAGTCACTACAGGGTTTTCAATGGAGAGTAACACGAATCAGTAAACCAGGAGTTCACATGTCCAAACCCTCGGATCCCTCGGATGTGACACGTCTGGCGGGCGCGAGCGTGACGGATGGCGCGGCGCCGGGTCACCGCGGCGACGTTTCCGGCCACGCGCATGGCCACGACCACGGGCATGCGCATCGGCACGATCATGACGCCTCGCATGGCCATTCGCATGATCACGCGCATGATCATGGCGATGCCTGCGCGCCGGGTGGGGCAAACGGCCATTCGACGGCTTCGTGTTGTGCCGCTGGCGCCGCGTTCGCCCCGTCGGCGCCGACAGGCACGCCCGACGCCAACGCGCCGCAGGCGCGCTTCCGTATCGATCAGATGGATTGCCCCACGGAGGAGCGTTTGATCCGTGACCAACTGGAGCGGCGCCCGGGGGTCGACGGCCTGTACTTCAACCTGTTGAAACGTGAATTGACGGTCGTGTTCGACGCCCGTAGCTCGACGGACGACGTCAGCCGTCATGGCGACGCGGTGGCCGACACCCTGCGCAAACTTGGCATGACGCCGGTTCCGCTCACTGAAGGCGAAGCCGCACCGCCGCCGCCGGCCGGTCGCAATTCCGACGTGGCGGGTCTCGTTGCTGGCGGCGTACTCGCCGCGGCGAGCGAGATCGTCGTCTGGTCGGGCGTGCCGGAGCATAGCCCATGGGTCGGCGCCATGGTGGTCGCCGCGATTCTCGCGTGCGGCCTGCCGACGCTCAAGAAAGGCTGGATCGCACTGCGCCACCTCACGCTGAACATACATTTCCTGATGTCGCTCGCGGTCATCGGCGCGATGGTCATCGGGCAGTGGCCGGAAGCGGCGATGGTGATCGTGCTTTTCGCGCTATCGGAGAAGCTCGAAGCGGCGTCGCTCTCGCGTGCACGGCGCGCCGTGGAGGCGCTCATGCGCCTGGCACCTGATCAGGCATCGGTCGAGCAGCCTGACGGCAGCTGGCGCGAGGTGCCTGCGGCGACGCTGCCGATCGGTGCGCGCGTGCGCGCTCGTCCGGGAGAGCGCATCGCCATCGACGGCGTCATCGAGCAAGGGAGTTCGGCGCTCAATCAGGCATCGATCACGGGCGAAAGCGTGCCCGTCGACAAGACCGTGGGCGACGACGTCTACGCGGGCAGCATCAACGAGAGCGGGCTGATCGTCTACCGCACCAACGTGGCGCCCGGTGACACGACGCTCGCGCGCATCGTACGCATCGTCGAGACGGCGCAGCAGCAACGCTCGCCCACGCAGCGTTTCGTCGATAAGTTCTCGCGCATCTATACGCCGGTCGTCGTGCTCTGCGCATTGCTGGTGGCGATCGTGCCGCCGCTGGCCTTCGGTCTTGCGTGGTCGCCGTGGATCTACAAGGCGCTGGTGATGCTGGTCATCGCGTGTCCCTGCGCATTGGTGATCTCCACGCCAGTGACCGTGGTGAGCGGTCTGACCGCTGCGGCGCGCGCCGGCATTCTGATCAAGGGCGGCGCGTTCCTCGAGAGCGGCCGTCTGATTCGGGCGGTGGCGCTCGACAAGACGGGCACCCTCACGCGAGGGGAACCACACCTCACCGACGTGGTGCCACTGGGTAGTGCGTCGCACGACGACGTGCTGACGCTCGCCGCTGCCCTCGACGCCCAGACCACGCACCCCATCGCGCGCGCCGTCGTCGACGGGTTCCGGCAGGCGAAGCTGGGAGATCTGCCGGAAGTGACCGATGTCGAGGCGCTTGCCGGCATGGGCGTGAAGGGGCGCGTGGGACAGGCGCTGTATTACCTGGGCAATCATCGTCTGATCGAGTCGCTGGGCGTGTGCAATGCGACCGTGGAAGCCGAGCTCGCGCGTCTCGAGGCGCAGGCGCGCACGGCAATCGTGCTGGCCAGCGAAACGCAGGCGCTCGCGGTGCTGGCCGTGGCCGACACGTTGCGGGAAGAAAGCCGGGAGGCCGTTGCGCGATTGACGACCATGGGCGTGAGCACCGTCATGCTGACGGGCGACAATCGCGCGACCGCACAGGTGATCGGCGAGCAGGCCGGCGTGAGCGATGTGCGTGCCGAGATGCTGCCCGAGGACAAGTGGCAGGCAGTGTCGTCGCTTCGCGAAAAGTTCGGTCACGTGGGCATGGTCGGCGATGGCATCAACGATGCGCCCGCACTGGCGGCAGCCGACGTGGGGTTTGCGATGGGGGTCACGGGGACCGATAGCGCGCTCGAGACGGCCGACGTCACTCTGATGGACGACGATCTGCGCAAGCTGCCGGCATTCCTGATGTTGTCCCGACGGTCTGCGACGGTGCTCAAGCAGAACATCGCGATGGCACTGGCCATCAAGGTCGTGTTCTTCGCATTGGCTGTCGTTGGCCTGGCATCATTGTGGATGGCCGTGTTCGCCGACGTTGGCGCGAGCCTGCTGGTGATCGCCAACGGCATGCGTCTGCTGCGCATGAAAGTGGTGTGACGCACGGCGCGGGCCGAGCGACCTTGCCGACGCCCGCTTCATCTCCGCCCCGGACGCATGCCGCGTTCGAGGGTGTGGGCGTCCGGTAGATGACACAGCACATGGGCCGCACGACTCGTGGTATTCACGATCAGGCTGTCGAGGCGACCCGTGAGTGTGTCGCGGTGGGCAGCGCTCAGGGCCATGGCTTCGAGAAGACGTTGCGCGACGACCGCGTCGTTGACTTGCCCCAACAATTCCTGCGCGACGCGAAGCGTATCCTGATACGGCGCGCGGACCGCCTTGCGCATCCATGGCGCCAGCGCTTCGGTGCTGTAGCGAGCTTGCTTCAGCTTCACGCGCAAGGCGTGCAGTTGTTCGGTGTCGAGCATCGCCAGCTGGCGCGCTTGCGGAAACAATGCGATGTATCGCGCGCGCAGCACATTGTGTGCATGTTTGGCCAGCGCGCGAGGGCGCTTGCCGGGAGTGCGCGACGGGCGTCGCAGGGCTTTGGCGGCGCGCGGGTCGGCACTGCCGTCGTTCTGTATGCCAAAAGCGTCGCGCAAGCACGAGTGCAGTGCACGCTGACGATCGCTCGTCAAGGCTTCGGCGGCCTTTCTGTTGGCGTCGCCACGCAGTTTCGCGACATGTACGTCGATGGCGGGCCAGTCGATAGCCGGATGTTCGATGCGCAGTGCGGGCAACGTGGACGTGGCGAACACATCGGCGTCTCGTGTCAGGCCGGTCGACTCGCCGAGCCAGTGCAATTCTTCCGTCAACTCGCGGCGCCACCGCGGTTTGATCCACGGCGAAAAGACGTCGAGCAACGTGCGCAGGCGGCGCGCGGTGATTCGCAAGGCGTGCAGTGCTTCCGGATCGATCGATTCGGCGGGTGGGGCGCCGGCGTGTGCCCCCCGCGATGTCGGCCATTGCGTCAGCGCAAGCGCGGCGAGGGCGACGAGCAGGTGTGCGGCCGACGTGCGCCGCGCCTGTTTGGCGCCGGGCGGGGACGTCGCAGCCGCTTCGGTATGGCCATCGGCGGGCGATCCCTCGGCAGAGGCGGCAATGGCCGCAGTCGTCGCGCGTGTCATGTCACGCAACATAGCATAGAACACTCGGGGGCAAGCGTGACGAAAAAATACGCTGCGACACGATGCCGTGGATCGGTACGCGGGGAAGAGGGGGAAGAGCGGGAAGAGCGGGAAGAGGGATTGCGGGCCGCGGGCCCTTGAACTACCGAGGGGAATTTGTCGCGGGCGCCCGGATCTCCGGGAATCGGTGCGCAGGACACCCGCGAGGCGCGCAGCGTTACATCAGTCGTGGACCTCGCTAGAGGATGATGCAACGTCCATTTGTTGCCGCCTACCGCGAATGGCCGGGCGAGCAAAAAAGATAGGCCGGCACGAAGGCCGGCCTGCGCGCAACTGGCTTTACTTCTTGTTCACAGCGTCCTTGAACGCCTTGCCAGCCGTGAACTTCACGGTCTTGGCGGCCGGGATCTTGATCGCTTCGCCGGTCTTCGGGTTGCGGCCGGTACGCGCGGCACGCTTGCCCGAACCGAACGAGCCGAAGCCGATCAACTGAACCGTATCACCCTTGGCGACGGCTTTCTTGATAACCTCGATCAGCGTATCGATGGTCTCGCCGGTTTGAGCCTTGCTGGCACCCGTAGCGCCGGCGACGGCGTCGATCAGTTCCTGTTTGTTCATGTGTGTTTCCCTTGAGAGGTGGTGAATACCGGCGACAACTCTAACACTTTCGCCATTTGGCGAGTGCCGGTGTTGTATCCGCGCCATAAGGCACGCGGCTCACGCCAGAATGTCGCCTTCGCGGCACGTTACGCGAACCCGATCCGGGGATCGGTTTCGTCACATATCGTGAGGGCGCTGGCACTGGCCGGGCAGCCGCATTATAGAGCCATCGGCGCGCTGAGGGCCAGTCCTGACAATGGTTTGCGGCGATTTTGTTGCGCTATGCCGCGTACTTTCTTGTTCTTGATGGCAAAACCCCGGTAACTGCAAGCATCTTCGGTCATGCCCGCCCGCAATCCCTTGCCGGGCGGGCTTTGGGAGTTTCCCTAGCTGATCGGGGCTTGCGCGGCGGGGCGACTTTTGGTTGTACCGCGCGTGCACGGCAGCGGCGATCGTCGGGGCGTCACTGGCTTGTCATCTGCGACGTCTAGCGTGTCCGCGGCCTGTGGACCGCGCGCGAGCGTGCGCGTCCTACACTCGAATGGCGGCGCCATTCGTCATCAAGGAAAGTCTCATGCTGCTCTGCCAGATCACCGATCTTCACGTCACGCGTCCCGGCGCGTTGGCGTGTGGGCGTGTCGACACCGCACTTGCGCTGCGTCGCGCGATCGCCGCCATCAATCACCTGACGCCGCGTCCCGATGCCGTGATCGCGACCGGCGATCTCATCGATACGGCGCATCCGTCGGAATACGAAGTACTCCGGGAGTGTCTCGCGGAACTGACCATGCCGTTGTACCTGGTCGTGGGCAATCATGACCATCGTGAGGCGTTGCGCGACGCGTTTCCCGAGCACGTTTATCTGCGAACCGGTTACGAATTTTTACAATATCGTGTCGACCTGGGCCCGACGACCGTGTTGGCGCTCGATACTCAGGACCCGCCGGGCGCGAGCGGCCACCTTTGCGAGTCGCGGCTCTCCTGGCTCGACGCGCAATTGCACGCCTGCGCCGGACGCCCGACGATCATTGCGATGCACCATCCGCCGTTCGAGACGGGCATCGAATTCATGGACGGCTACGGATTGTCCAGCGCCGGGCGCGAGGGATTCGCGCGCGTGACGTCGCGCCACGGTCATATCGAGCGCGTGATCTGCGGGCACCTGCACCGCAGCATCCAGGCCCAGGTCCCCGGTGCGCCCAACGTCATGGCCAGCACGTGCGTGTCCACCGCGCATCAGATTTCGCTCGGTCTGGCACCTGGCGCTCCAGAGACGATCTCGCTCGAACCGCCCGGCTTCGCATTGCATCTCTGGCAACCCGGGGCCGGCGTGCGAACACATCACGCCTTTGTCGGCCCGTTCGATGGGCCGTACCGCTTCGACGGTGCGTCGGTTTCCTGACAGATTTTGCACGGCGCAACGGCGAGAACAATGGGCGCGCTGGGACCCGCCGTGTGTAAAGCGCATTCCCATCAAGGCGCTGCTCGTGGTGCTCAACGCGGGCTTCACGTGGATCAGCCAGCTTAACGGGTCGCCGCTTTACGGGGCCGGCTTCGCGGCGGCCCTGCTGTGCGCGCCGCCGCTCGGCGCTCGCCGGTTGGCCTGGCATCTTGGCGCGCAGGGATACGACCCTATATCGGGCAGCCCGCCGCCGGCCGCGGCAGGCGCCGGGTCGCCATCGCCCCCCCCGCCCGAGCCCCCTGGCGGCCCGCACGGACAAATGAAAGCAATTCCCAATTCGGGTAAAATAGTCGGGTTTTCCCGCCCAAAACCGAAAGTGCGTCGATCCGATGCACCAGGCGCTCGGGCATCGGGGCCATCAAGGACGGCCCGTGCACACGCAACGCAGGCATTCCCGGCCGTCAGCGCCGCCGTTTTTGCCGATGTGCCGCGTCGCCCTTTGTCTAACGTCAAGCCAATATGAGTACTCAGAATCAACAGACCGTGCTGGAAGTCCACCACTGGACTGATACGTTGTTCAGCTTCAAGACCACTCGCGACGCTTCGTTCCGTTACGTCAATGGCCAGTTCACGATGATTGGTCTGGAAGTGGAGGGCAAGCCGCTGCTGCGCGCCTACAGCATGGCGAGCGCGAATTACGAGGAAGAGCTGGAGTTCCTGAGCATCAAGGTGCAGGACGGTCCGCTGACCTCGCGTCTGCAACATTTGAAGCCGGGCGACAAGGTCATCGTCGGCCGCAAGCCGACCGGCACGCTCATCAACGACAATCTGCTGCCGGGCAAGAATCTGTATCTGCTCTCGACGGGCACGGGCCTCGCGCCGTTCATGAGCATCATTCGAGATCCGGAAGTCTACGACCGCTACGAGCACATCATTCTGGTGCACGGCTGCCGCTTCGCCAGCGAACTGGCGTATCGCGATCTGATTACCCAGCACCTGCCGGAGCATGAGTATCTGGGCGAGTATGTCCGCGACAAGCTGATCTACTATCCGACCGTCACGCGCGAAGAATTCGAGAACCAGGGCCGTATTACGGAGCTGGTGGAATCGGGCAAGATGTTCGCCGACATCGGCCTGCCGGAATTCACTCCGGAAAACGACCGCGTCATGCTGTGCGGTAGCCCGGCCATGCTCAAGGACACGCGCGAGTTGCTGGAAAAGCGCGGCTTTGTGGAAGGTCACAACCACGCGCCGGGCCACTACCTCGTCGAGCGCGCGTTCGTCGGCTGACAGGGACGTTGCCTCACGCGGTGACGAGCATCGCCTGATCGCGGCGTGGTCGTCACCGCATCGTTGCCCGGTCGTGACGTGACCGCCGGGCAAGCGCGCCGCTGTCAGCGAAAAGCCCCCGTGAACCGGACGCGAGTCCAGCCCACGGGGGCTTTGTCGTTTCTCCGGCCGACGCTCAGAAGTCCATCGTGGCGCTGGCGAGGAAGGTGCGGGTCGAACCCGGCAGCACAAAGCCGTTGTAGGTCGTCGTCCAGTAGTGCTTGTCCGTCAGGTTGTTGACGGCGGCGCGCAACACGACTGACTTGCCGGCGATGCGCGTGGCGTACTTCGCCGACACATCCATGGTGGTGTAGGCCGGAATCGACAGCGTGTTGGCGGCATCGACTTCCTGCTGGCCGGTGACCTTCACGCCCGCGGCCAGGGTCAGGCCGCGCACGAACGGCGTGTCGTATTCGACGCGACCGGTCACCACATACTTCGGCGTGGCGAAGATGCGCTTGCCCGCCACGCTCGGATCGTCAACGCCCACGGCCTTCGTGTTGAGCAGCAGTACGCCGCCCAGAACCCGCCAGTCGCGCGCAACACGTACCCAGCCACTCGCATCGAGCCCCTGGAAGCGTTGCGTGCCGTCCTGCACGAAGTCGTTCGCCTGGTTCGTGTAAGCATAGCCGCGCTCCACGCGGAACAGCGCGAGATTCGCGCCCCAGCGCTGCTTGTCTGCTTTCCAGCCCACCTCGTACTGCTTGCTCTTGAGCGGGCCAAACGTCTGCGGATAGTTATTGTCGGTGACGCCTGCCGAGCCGCCCGGTTCGAGCGACTCGACGTAGCTCGCATAAGCCGTGGAATCCGAGTCCGTCTTGTACATCAATGCGAGCGTGGGCGTGACCGGCTTCGCGCGATAAGAGGTGCTCGTCTGCCCGGCAATGTCGTACAGATCGTCATTGAACTGCGTATAACGCAGCCCGACCAGTGCGGAGATGCGCGACGTGATGCCCACCGTGTCGCTCGCGAAGATCGCGCGCTGCGAAATCTTCTCGCTGCGGTAAGGCTCGTAATCGAGTCCGATGTCCTGGTTGGGGAGCAGCGACGGATTGTAGATGTTGCTCGTGCCAAGGGCGATGCCATTGCCGCCCAGACCGTTGTCGTTGAGCTTGACCTGGCTTTGGTACGAGACCCCGAAAACCACGTCGTGCTTGAGCGGGCCGGTGTCGAACTTGCCTTGCAGCATGCCGTCCCAGGCCTGGTAGTAATAGGCCGTCTTCCACTTGTACTGCGTATCCGCATAGTCGCCCGCGGCATTGAGCACCGAAAGGAAGCTGTCGCCGTTCAGGCGGTTCTGCCGGGCAAAGCGGTACTTGAAGTTCGCCTTCCACCGATCGTTGATGCGGTAGTCGACCGCGGTGCCCGCGGTGAGGGCATCGGTCTCGTAATACGAGAAGGGCTGGGCAAGATTGCGCGCGACCTTGCTGGCATCGGGCACCGCGCCGGCGCCCGCGAAGTTCAGGCCGAACAGGGTGCCGGTCGTCTGGCGCTTCCAGTACGCCACGTCCGCCGACCAGGTGAGATCGCGGGTAATGCGGAAGTCCGTCGCGAACGAGATCGTCTTGCGGCGCACGTGGTTGTTGGGTTCGGCCGTGTTGCCTTCTTCGTTCACGAGATTCAGGCGATAGCCGAAACGGTTGTCCGGGCCGAAGCGTCCGCCCAGATCGAGCTTCTGGCTCCAGACGTTGCTGGCTTCGTAGCCGACGGAGAACTGGCGCAGCGGTTCGTCCGTCGGGCGCTTGAGCACATAGTTGACGATGCCGCCCGGCGCACCGAAGCCATACATGAATCCCGACAGGCCCTTGAGCAGCTCGACCTGCTCGAACGGTTCGAGCGGAATGTCGGCCTGCCACGACACAAAATTCTGACCGTCGACCTTGGTCCCGTCGAGCATGTCGACGCGCATGCCGCGCACCGCGAAATACGCATTCTCGTTTCGCTTGTTCTCCGACAGGGTGCTCACCGCGGGGTCCCACTTGAAGGCGTCCGTGGCGGTCTGCGCCATCTGGTTCTTGATCTGCTCGCTGTTGACCGCGACCACAGAGAACGGCGTGTCCACCGCTCGGCGCGTGCCTAGCGCGCCGCTCGAAACCCGCTCGACGCGCACGTCGTCATCGCGCCCGGCCGACACGCTGGTAGCAGGCAGGGCGGCGGTGCCTTGCGCCACGTCAGCCGTGGCCGGTGCCTGCTGCGCCATCGCATTGCCAGCGGCCAGCGTGAGCGATGCAGCCCAAATGACGCCAACCGCCCGCGCGGGGGATACGCCGGTCACGGCGCGTGTGACCGATGACGGTTCGCAAGGCAGGCGCGACGAAGTCAAACGAGACAGCGGTTCATGCGTGGTGCGCTCGCGTGCGGAGCAGGCGAAGGCGCGCCCTGCGAGGGGGCGGTGGTGCGACATCGGAGTGACTCTCCCTATTTGTGTTGCGTCGTGTGCCGACGGGTACGTTTTGAAAACGATCGAATGCTTCATGGGGAGGCGTGAGCCGCAGGCGGCTCACGCGGGCGACTGCTCGGGCAGCCCTGACGTTAGGGGGCGCGGGCGACGAATTACCGCGTCGCCGCGTTGTTCGTCGCGCTGGCGGCCGACGTCGTTTGCGCCGCGCCGGTTGCCGGGTTTGCCCAAACGCTGTTGGGGTCGCCGTGCCGCGCGCGTCGCCACGTGGCGCGGGCGAACAGGGCAAAAGCCACGGCAAACGCAACGGCGGCGAGATCGATCCCCGCCAGCACCCAGTCGCCGGCCGCCATCGAGTTCACGAGGTTGTCGGACGTGAACGCGGCATCGGCCACCGGGATCGCGAGGCAGGCAAGCGCTGTCGCCGCGAGCAGGCCGGTGGCGGCCACGGCCGGTGCGGCAACGGCGGCGATGCCCAGCGAGACGGCCAGCGTGGCCACGAAAATCGACAGTGCCGTCGCGCCCGGCGCGACGACGGCGCCGACAAACGCTACGGCGATCCCCAGGCAGGTCCCCAGGAAAACGCCGGCGGTGGCCTTCGCCATCCAGCGCAGATTGGCGGGCTGGATGGCCGTGTTGCGCTTGCGTCGCGATTCGAGCCAGAGCAGGTTGCCGCTGTAGACGAGCACTGCGCCCATCAGGCCGAGTACGAAGTACACCCAGCGCATCGCGTCGCCGGCGAAATTGCCGAAGTGCGCACCGTAAATCATGCTGAGCACGGCATGGTTGGCGTCGCGTGTGCCGGGGCTGTGCTGGCCAACGATTTGCCCATCGTTCAGACGAACGGCAACGGCCGCGAACACGCCAAGCGAATCGGTCGCTTCGCCATAGACCTCCGCGACGGCATCCGGCTTCCCATAGCGGGACCATGCAACGGCGGTCGCCTCCATGTCCGGAGCGGCGCGGCCGGCGTGCGCGAGGATGGCCGGCAGATCGAGCGGCTTGCCGTCGACGGGGGCGACCTTTGCCGGTACGGATCCCGTGATCTGCGGGATCTGCGACATCAGTTTGTTCTCGAACGTGATCACGTTGAACGCCATCATGAGCGGCAGGCTCAGGCAGAGCAGGGCGCCTGTGACGGCGAAGACGATGTGAAACGGCAGGCTGAGCACACCGATGGCATTGTGGGCGTCTTGCCAGAAGCGCTTGAGGTTGCGTCCCGGGCGCAACGCGAAGATGTCGCGGGTGACGCGCGGCAGGTGCACGATCACCCCGGAGATCAGTGCCATGCCGTAGAACAGCGACACGACCCCCATCAGGTACAGGCCGACCGTCGGAATCGACAGCGAGTAATGCAGCGCGTTGATCGTGGCGGACAGGCCGGGGCGGGCGTCGCCGGTGACCAGCGACGGCGCCGAGCCGTCGGCGTCGAGCCGCAGCCGCGCCTGCATCCATTCGCCGTCGGGTTGCTGCCAGTAGGCGAACGGGGTCGGCGAGTGATTCGGGAGCACCACCCCCATTTGCTCGCGCGCGGCCGGGTATTTCTCGCGAACCATCTCGGCGAGTTGCTCCGTCTGCGCAAGCGTGAGTGGCGCATGACGCGTGGCCGGTTGTTCCCAGCGCTCGATTTCGTGATGGAAGACGGTCAGTGCCCCGCCGAGCATGGCGACGAACAGTGCAAAACCGGCCACGATGCCGGCCCACGTGTGGACACTCAGGTATTGGCGCAGGGTTTGGGCGCGCATCGAAGACTCCTTGCGAAACTCACCAAACGGCGCGCGCGAGCAGCAGCGCGACCCAGGCAACGACCGTGGTGGTGCCAAGGCCGATCCATGCGCGCCGCGCAGTGCGGCTCGCGTAGACCACCGCGAACAGGCCGAGCCACAAGAGCGGGAAAAGCGCGATCACCGGAATGACGGCCGTTTGCCAGCCCGCTGGCGTGAGATAGGCGATCGCGCCGCATAGCGCGATGGCCGCGAGAAAGCCGAGCACGAGGCCGGCGACGGTTCTACTCCACATGCACGTCTCCACGCAGCCAGTGCCAGCCGCCAGCGGCGTAGGGCCAGAACAGCAGACCGAAGCACAGCGACATGAACGCGGAAGCGACACCTGCCGACGGACCCGCCGCCAGCCACCAGCAAACGAGACATGCGATCGCGGCGAGGAGCGAGACCGCGCGTGCGGGCTGCGTCGCCAGACGCTGCGCTCGCAGACGCTGGTGTTCCGAGGTGAGGTAGCAGGCGCCGCCCGCAAGCCATGCCAGTGCGATGGCCAGTCCAATCAACATGCGAACCCTGTGCAAACGCTTCGCACGACAAATCGTGTGAACGCAAACGTTAACAAAAACGATTCGCATTTATATCACGATTCGGATAATTCCCGAAGCATTCCGAGCGTTACACGACAGGCGACGGCATGATCGGCGTGGTATCGGGACAACGGCGCCCGATGCGCCGTGTGCCGAGCGTCGGTTCGCAAGGTGTGCGAAGCGAGGGGCGAGTGGTTGTTATGAGACGCGTTCGGCGTGGTCCATGAGCGAGCTGGCCGGAAGCGGTCCGCCGAATTGGCGCAAGGCGCCACGCCAGTAAGGTATCGCCGGCGCGCCGGGAGGTTGCGCGGCATCGATCGCCGGCAGGAGGTGCCACGGCGCGGTCGGATAAAGATGGTGCACGCGATGCAGGTGTTGATTGAGCAGCAGGGCCCGTACCGGGACGCACGCGCGGAAGTTGCGAGCCCGTGCGGGTTCGTCCATCGATACGCCGTAGTGCGGCAGGTTGTCCGCGATCGATAGCCAAACGCCGCGCGCCACGAACGTCGCCGCGAACACTGGCCACCACGCGCCGTAGGCCCACAGGGCAGCGATCGCCAAGACGACGAGGAGGGCGAAGTCGCGTCGAATTCGGCGTCGGCGTACCGGATCGGCGGCGAACATCACCACGCGGCGGCGCACGTCGGCGTCCTGCGGATCGGTGCCGAGCGTGCGCGCGGCCAGCTCGGGCAAGTGCCGAGCGGGCACCCAGGCGATGAGCGGTGCGAAGACTTCCGCCAGCCACATGCCGCCCAGCAGCCGAAGTTGATAGCCCAGCCACCGGCGCGCGCGCGCTGCCATTGTTGCGTCGGCGGGCAACGCCGAAATGTCGGGGCGATCGTATGGCTGGCGGGTGAAGCGGTGATGCAGCAGGTGGCCGAACCGCATGATTTCGAACGGCAGCCCCAGCAGCAAGGCCAGGACTCGGCCGGCGCGCTCGTTGGCGCGTGGCTTCAGACGCAACTGTCCGTGGATCGATTCGTGAATCAACCCCCAGTGCATGGGGGTGAGAAGCAGGACCGGAAGCAGCGACCACGCGGCCGTGTCGCCCCAGTGGCGCAGCGCCCAGCCAAGCCCGAGCCATTGCCAGAGGCCGGTGAATCCGGCGACGCCGATAAGCCATGGATTCCAGCGCGAAGGCCGGGCGTGGCGCCATAGCGCCGGGGAGGGTGTCATGTCGCCGGCCAGGGAGGCCGGCTCGCCCATCGGTCCTGGGGCGATCGAAACAGCGGCGCACGAGGCGGTGTCGATGACGACATTCTCCATGAGGTCTCCGTGACGTGAAGGCCGTGCCGGGCGCCGCATGCTCGCCTGGCGAGGATGGCGCGTCACGGTTGCGACGAGAGTGTATGTCGCGTCATGGGATGGAAATATGTCAGCCGCGTTGCGGTTCCTTACGGTGCAAGCCCCTCCGATCCCGGTGACGACGTGGCGAGCGGTGCATGTGTCGCAAGGCTGTCGTGCTGTGCGAGGCCGGCACGTGTGAGTCGAACGTGTTGCCGTGTGGGCTCGGATGTCTCGATGACGACCCAGCGCGCGTCGGCGAGTACGCCGAGGTAGCGCAGCAACGTGCTCATCGGCAGTGCGCTGCGCTTGGCCAGACGGGCGAACGAGAGCGAATCCCGCCCCTCCCGCTGCCCTTCTGCCAGCGTCGCGAGCACGCGCGCCAGTTCTGCTTCGGCGCGGGCGAGGGGGTCGGCCTGTGAATCCGGACGCGAATCGAGGCACGGATCGAGGCACGGATCGGCGGGCGTTGCGCCCGAGCACTGCGCGAACGCGGCGGCCACGTCAGCCATGACGGCGCTCCAGCAGTACGGGAACGGATTTTGAGGTAGGCGTGCCCGCACCGTCGGCGAGCGCATCGAGCGGCACCAGAGCGTTGGTCTCTGGATAGTAGGCGGCAACGCAGCCGCGCGGAATGTCATACGCCACGAGCAGGAAGTCATCCGCCCGGCGCGCGATCCCGTCATGCCACACCCCGACGATATCGACCCGTTCTCCCGCGCGGAAGCCGAGCGCGTCGAGGTCTTCGAGGTTCGCGAAGACGACGCGCCGCTGACCGAACACGCCGCGATAGCGGTCATTCAGGCCGTAGATCGTGGTGTTGTACTGGTCGTGCGAGCGAATGGTGGCAAGTTGCAGGACTTCGGCGCCGCGCGCGCCCGCATGTCGACGCGCGCTGTCGATCGGCATTTCGTCGGGCAGTGGGTGCGTGGTGAAGTTGGCGCGGCCGTTGGGGGTGAGCCAGCGGCGTTCGGCGGGCGGCACGTCCAGACGGAAGCCGCCTGGACGTCGCACGCGGCGATTGAAGTCGGCGAAGTCGTCGAAAGTCGCGGCGATGGCGTCGCGGATGCGGTCGTAGTCCTCGACGTACCAATGCCAGTTGGCGTGGCCCGCGGGTGCGCGCCCCAGCGTGGCCTGCGCCATGCCGGCAACGATGGCCGGCTCCGAGCGCAGGTGCGCCGATGCCGGGGCGTTGATCCCGTAAGAGAGGTGCACCATGCTCATCGAGTCCTCGACGGTGACGCCTTGCGCCACACCGCCCTGCATGTCGATTTCCGTGCGGCCGAGACAGGGCAGGATCAGCGCGTCGCGGCCGTGCACCAGATGACTGCGATTGAGCTTGGTGGCAATGTGCACCGTCAGCGCGCACTGGCGCAGAGCTTCCCAGGTGCGCGGCGTATCGGGCGTGGCCATCGCGAAGTTGCCGCCCATCCCGATGAAGACCTTGATTCGCCCGGCAAGCATGGCGGGAATCGTATCGACGACGCTGAGTCCTTCGCGTTGGGGCGGCGCAAAGCCGAAGACCTCGCCGAGCCGCGCCAGGAACGCGGCCGAGGGCTTCTCATTGATGCCGACGGTGCGGTCGCCCTGCACGTTGCTATGGCCGCGCACCGGACAAAGTCCGGCGCCTGCGCGTCCGATGTTGCCGCGCAGAAGCATGAGGTTGACGATCATCTGGATGGTCGCCACGGCGTGCTTGTGCTGCGTGATGCCCATGCCCCAGGTGGCGATCACGCGCTCGCCGCGCAGGTACACGTCGGCGATGCGGCACATCTGCGCCTGCGACACGCCCGAGGTGCGCTCGAGATCGTCCCAGCGCTCGGCGCGTACGTCGGCGGCGAAGGCGTCGAATCCATGCGTGTGTTCCGCCAGGAAGGCGTCGTCGAGCAGGGCGGGCTCGCCGTTGTTGCGGGCCTCGGCGTCGCGCTCCAGCACGTGCTTGACGACCCCCTTCACGAACGCGAAGTCGCCGCCGCACGCGGGCGTGACGTAGTGCGCGCTGATCGGCGTGCCGCCCAGGCTCAGCATTTCGGTCGGGCTCTGCGGGTCGGCAAAGCGCTCCAGTCCGCGCTCGTGCAGCAGGTTCACCGAGACGATCGTCGCGCCGCGTCGCGCGGCTTCGCGCAGTTCGCCGAGCATGCGCGGGTGGTTCGTGCCGGGGTTCTGCCCGAACAGCAGGAGCGTGTCGGCATGCTCGAAATCGTCCAGGGTGACGGTGCCCTTGCCGAGTCCAACCACCGGTGGCAGGCCGACACTGGTCGGTTCGTGGCACATGTTCGAGCAGTCGGGGAAGTTGTTCGTGCCGAACTGGCGAACGAAAAGCTGGTAAAGGAATGCGGCCTCGTTGCTCGTGCGTCCCGACGTGTAGAACGCTGCCTGGTCCGGATCGGGCAAGGCGCGCAGGTGTTCGCCGATGAGCGCGAACGCGTCGTGCCAGGCAACCGGTCGATAGCGGTCGGTTGCGGCATCGTAACGCATGGGATGCGTGAGGCGGCCATAGCCTTCCAGCGTGTAATCGTCCAGCGCGAGCAGGTCGGTCACGCTGTGCGCGGCGAAGAATTCGGGGGTAACGCGACGCTTGGTCGCCTCGGCGGCAACCGCCTTGGCACCGTTTTCGCAGAACTCGAAGGTCGAGGCGTGCTCGCGGTCCGGCCAGGCACACCCCGGGCAATCGAAGCCGCTCGGCTGATTTGCGCTCAGCAGTGTGCGCGCGCCCTTGAGCGGAATGCCCTGCGTAACGAGTTGAATGGCGACGTTTTTGAGCGCACCCCAGCCACCGGCGGGGCGATCGTAGGGAGAAATCTTCGGGGTGGACATGAAGCGTATTCGGGCAGAGTGGTTGGCGCGCGGCGTCGATATCGGGGGAGGCGCCGCATCTCAGGGCAAACGATGAGTACCGAAATAGGAAAATTAATGCATAATTAATTGCATCGAAACGTAAAATTCATCTCGATGCGCAAGCATGAATCCCTTTAAATTCGGTGTTTGTTGGCATCTTATCAGGAATTCGCATAAATTGATTTATGCAATTAATAGCATATAAGGGGGCTCGATGAAGCGCATTTCGATTGCACCGCAACTGCGTTTGCGTCACGACGCGGACGATCTTGCGCTGGACAAGGTGCTGTCGTTGCTAACGCAGGTCCAGGCGCACGGCAACCTTCAGGCGGCCAGTCAGGCGCTCGGGCAGTCGTACCGGGGAGCATGGGGGCACGTGAAGGAGGTGGAGGCGCTCATCGGTGCGCCGCTGCTGACCATGGCGCGTGGGCGGGGGGCGGTGCTTACGCCGTTGGCGCAGCGTCTGCTGTGGGGGCAAAAGCGATTGCAGGCGCGGCTCGGCCCGCTGCTCGAGACGATGGCCTCGGAGTTGCAATCGGAACTCGACGATCTGCTGCTTCAGGAGAGCGATCAACTGCGATTGTTTGCCAGCCACGGCCTGGCCGTGGCGGCGCTGGTCGACTTCGCGGGGCGGGCCGGTCTGCCGATCGACGTCAGCTATCGGGGCAGCATCGAGGCAATTGCGGCGCTGGCGAAGCATGAATGCGAAGTGGCGAGCTTTCATGTGCCCATCGGACCGTTGGCCGCGCCGGTGCTCGATCACTATGGCCCGCTGCTCAAGGGCAAGGCGTATCGCGTGGCGGACGTCGCGTCGCGACGCCTGGGGCTGATCGTCGCGCGCGGCAACCCGCTGGGCATTCACTCGCTGGCCGATCTGCCCCGCACCGGTGCGCGTTTCGCCAATCGCGAGCGCGGGTCGGGTACGCGCATCATCTTCGATCTGTTGCTCGCGCGCGAAGGGATCGATCCGGGCGCGATCGCGGGCGCCGAGAACATCGAGTTCACGCACGCCGCCGTCGCCGCCTACATCGCGAGCGGTCGCGCCGACGCCGGTCTGGCCATCGAGGCGGCTGCGAGCCAGTTCGGGCTCGACTTTCTGCCGATCCTCACGGAACGGTATTGCCTCATGTTCCCCGAGAGCGGCAGCGAATCGCCGCACCTTCAGGCGTTGCTCGAGATTCTTCAGAGTGGCGAGTACCGGCAGGCGGTGCATGCCATACCGGGATACAGCGAGGCCGCGACCGGACAGGTGGCGCCGTTGTCCGAAGCGTTTCCTTCGCTGGGGTAAGTTTTTCATATGAATTGTCGTGCATATTGTGTGCACAACAATTCCGAGTGAGAAAGCTCCGGTCCGCGCGGGTTGCGAGGTTGTTGCATGGTGCTGCGCAGCAAAGGCTCGATAATCGAGCCATCGCCGGGCCATCGCCGAGCCATCGGTGTTTCCACGAGGCTTGTTGGCGCGGGCCATTTGGACTACTGTCCTAAGTGTTGAGCCCCCAGGAACCGGCGGTCATCATATGCAATGAGAAACATATGGGACGCGGTTCGCCCCAGGAGATACTCGAGATGGTGCCCACACCCCACGCGACGCTCGCGCCGCTGCTGGCTCGCCACGCCGGCAGCGCACATGGGTTGTTGCCGCTGCTGCATGCGTTGCAGGACAGCGAAGGCTATGTCGATCCGGCCCATGTGCCCGCGATCGCCGCCGCCCTGAATCTTTCTCGCGCCGAAGTCCATGGCGTGATCACGTTCTATCACCACTTTCGAAGCGCGCCGCCGCCGGCAACGGTGGTGCAGGTCTGCCGCGCGGAAGCTTGCCGCAGTCGCGGCGGCGAGGCGCTCGTCGCGCATGTCGAAGCGTGCACTGGTGCGCGAATCGACGGTGAGGCATGCGGCGGCGTCGGCGTCGAGTCGGTCTATTGCCTGGGGCAATGCGCCCTGTCGCCGGCAGTGACGATCAACGGCGAATTGCACGCGCGCGTGAGTCCGGTCCGATTCGACGCGCTGCTCGCTTCCGCGAAGGAGGAGACTCGTGATGCCTGATTCGGTCATGCAAAGCGCCGGTGCAGCGGCTGCGAGCGGCCCGTACCGCGTCTATATACCTCGCGACTCGTCGGCTCTCGCGTTGGGGGCCGACAGGCTCGCCGCCGCCGTCGCGGCGGAAGCGGCGCGCCGCGGCGTGGCGCTCGACATCGTGCGCAACGGTTCGCGCGGCTTGTTCTGGCTCGAACCGCTCGTGGAGGTGCAGACGCCGGCGGGACGGGTGGGCTACAGCAACGTGCAGGCTTCGCAGGTCGCCGCGTTGTTTGACAGTGGGTGGCCCGCGAGAGCGACGCAGGACGCCGCGCAGACGGTGCTGGCCGGCGATCCCGACGGAAGTTGGGAGGCGCCCATGCCCGCGTGTGTCGGGCGGGTCGACGCGATTCCCTATCTGGCGCGCCAGCAGCGCCTCACATTCTCCCGCGTGGGCGTGACCGACCCGCTCGACCCGGCGGACTACGAGGCTCATGGCGGGCTGGCCGGCCTGCGCGCCTGTCTTGCTCTCGACGCACAGGCAGCGTGCCAGACCGTACTCGACTCCGGTCTGCGGGGCCGCGGCGGAGCGGCGTTTCCGGCGGGCATCAAGTGGCAGACGGTGCGCCGCGCCGACTCGTCGCGCAAATACGTGGTCTGCAACGCCGACGAAGGCGACTCGGGAACGTTCGCCGACCGGCTCATCATGGAGAGCGACCCGTTCGTCCTGATCGAAGGGATGATCATCGCGGCGTTGAGCGTGGGGGCGAGCGAAGGCATCGTCTACGTGCGCAGTGAATATCCGCACGCCATTGCCGCGATGGAAGCCGCGATCGCCGTCGCCCGCCGCGAAGGGTGGCTCGGCGCCGACGTGCTTGGCTCGGGACGCGCCTGCGAATTGCGGGTCGCGAAGGCGGCCGGCGCCTATATCTGCGGCGAGGAAACGGCGTTGCTCGAGAGCCTGGAAGGCAAGCGGGGCGTGGTGCGGGCCAAGCCGCCGATTCCTGCTCTGTCCGGCCTCTTCGGTCAGCCGACATTGATCAACAACGTGATTACGCTGGCGAGCGTGCCATTCATCTTTGCGCACGGTGCGCAGGCTTACCGTTCGTACGGGATGGGCCGCTCGCAGGGCACGCTGCCCGTGCAACTCGCCGGAAACATCCGACGCGGAGGGCTCGTGGAACTGGCGTTCGGGGTGACGCTGCGAGCGCTGCTCGACGACTTCGGCGGCGGTACGGCAAGCGGGCGTCCGGCCAAGGCCATTCAGGTCGGTGGTCCGCTAGGCGCGTATCTGCCGAGCGCACAGTGGGATGTGCCGATGGACTATGAGGCCTACGCGGCTTTGGGCGCGGTGGTCGGTCACGGCGGCGTGGTCGTGCACGACGATACGGCGGACATGGCCGGGCTGGCTCGTTACGCCATGGAGTTCTGCGCGATCGAGTCGTGTGGCAAGTGCACGCCATGCCGCATCGGGTCGACACGCGGTGTCGAGGTAATCGATCGGATCCGGCACGGCGACAGTTCGCCGCGTCAGGTCAGGCTGCTGCACGATCTCTGCGACACGATGGTCTCGGGCTCGCTGTGTGCCATGGGGGGCATGACGCCGTTCCCCGTGCGCTCGGCGCTCGAACATTTCCCGGCGGACTTCGGTCTGCCCGATGGCGCGGGATGCGCCGAAGCCGCCTGACGCACGTGCGGCCCAAGAGGAGGACGACAGATGATCCATCCGAATGTACAAGTCATGCCCGGCCATGGCCCGGATATGGGCACGCCGGCGCGCAAGAGCGAGGTCGAGGTCACGCTGGAGATCGACGGTCAGACCGTGACCGTGCCGGCCGGCACGTCGATCATGCGCGCGGCGGCGGGTACCGACGTCAACATCCCCAAACTGTGCGCGACCGACTCCCTGGAGCCGTTCGGGTCGTGCCGTCTGTGCCTCGTCGAGATCGAGGGGCGGCGCGGCTTCCCGGCGTCGTGCACCACGCCGGTCGAAGCGGGCATGAAAGTGCGTACGCAATCGCCGAAACTCCAGGATTTGCGGCGCAACGTGATGGAGCTCTACATCTCCGATCACCCGCTCGATTGCCTGACGTGCGCCGCCAACGGCGATTGCGAATTGCAGGACATGGCCGGCGTGACCGGACTGCGCGAAGTACGCTACGGCTTCGACGGCGAGAATCACATTCACAGCGCGAAGGACGAGTCGAATCCGTACTTCACGTATGACCCGTCGAAGTGCATCGTCTGCAACCGCTGCGTGCGTGCTTGCGAGGAAACGCAGGGCACCTTCGCGCTGACGATCTCGGGGCGGGGCTTCGAGGCTCGCGTCTCGCCCGGTCAGGACCAGCCGTTCATGGATTCGGAATGCGTGTCGTGCGGGGCGTGCGTGAGCGCGTGTCCGACCGCGACACTTCAGGAGAAGACCGTGATCGAGATGGGGCAGCCCGAGCACGCCGTGGTCACGACGTGTGCGTATTGCGGCGTGGGGTGCGCGTTCAAGGCCGAGATGAAGGGCGGCGAAGTGGTGCGCATGACGCCCTACAAGGACGGTCGTGCGAACGAGGGGCACGCTTGTGTGAAGGGGCGCTTCGCGTGGGGGTATGCCACGCACAAGGAGCGCATCACGAAGCCGATGATTCGCAGCAAGATCACGGACCCGTGGCGTGAAGTGTCGTGGGACGAGGCGCTCGACCACGCCGCGTCGGAGTTCCGGCGCATCCAGGCCAAGTATGGACGCGACGCGATCGGCGGCATCACGTCTTCGCGTTGCACGAACGAAGAGACCTATCTCGTGCAGAAGCTCGTGCGCGCGGCCTTCGGCAACAACAACGTCGACACGTGTGCGCGCGTGTGCCACTCGCCCACGGGTTATGGGCTCAAGCAGACGCTGGGCGAGTCGGCCGGCACGCAGACGTTCAAGTCGATCGAGCACGCCGACGTCATTCTCGTGATGGGCGCCAATCCGAGCGACGGGCACCCGGTTTTCGCCTCGCGCCTGAAGCGCCGCGTGCGCGAGGGGGCGAAGCTGATCGTGATCGATCCGCGCCGTATCGATATCGTCGATGGGCCGCACGTGAAGGCCGCCTACCACCTGCCGCTTCGCCCGGGCACCAATGTGGCGATGGTCAACGCGCTTGCGCATGTGATCGTGACCGAGGGACTGCTCGACGAGGCGTTCATTGCAGAGCGCTGCGAGGATCGGGCGTTTGCTCAGTGGCGCGACTTCGTGGCGCTGCCCGAAAATTCGCCGGAAGCCGTGAGCGTGGTGACCGGTGTGCCGGCAGACCAGATTCGCGGCGCGGCACGGTTGTATGCCACCGGCGGCAACGCCGCGATCTATTACGGGCTGGGTGTGACGGAGCACGCGCAGGGCTCGACCACTGTCATGGGCATTGCCAATCTGGCGATGGCCACGGGCAACGTCGGACGGGAAGGTGTGGGCGTGAACCCGCTGCGCGGGCAGAACAACGTGCAGGGTTCGTGCGACATGGGCTCGTTCCCGCACGAATTGCCGGGGTACCGCCACGTGTCGGACACGCTGGTGCGCGAGGAATTCGAGGCGGCATGGGGCGTGGCGCTACAGGCCGAGCCGGGATTGCGCATTCCGAACATGTTCGATGCGGCGATCCACGGCAGCTTCAAAGGGCTGTACTGCCAGGGCGAGGACATTGTCCAGTCCGATCCGAACACCCAGCATGTGGCGGCGGCGATGGAGGCGATGGAGTGCATCGTCGTGCAGGACATCTTCCTCAACGAGACCGCCAAGTACGCGCACGTGCTGCTGCCGGGCACGACGTTCCTCGAAAAGGATGGCACGTTCACCAATGCGGAGCGCCGGATTTCGCGTGTGCGACGCGTGATGGCACCTCTGCCGGGCATGGCCGACTGGGAAGTGACGATCGCGTTGGCCAAGCGGCTGGGATACGACATGCCATATGCGCACCCGTCGGAGATCATGGACGAGATCGCGCGGCTCACGCCGACGTTCCGTGGCGTGAGTTATCGGCGTCTGGATGAGGCGGGCAGCCTCCAATGGCCATGCAACGACGAGGCACCGGACGGCACGCCGATCATCCACGTGGACGAATTCGTTCGCGGCAAGGGGCGTTTCATCATCACACGCTACGTGCCCACGGACGAGAAGGTCACGCCGCGCTATCCGCTGCTGCTCACAACGGGTCGCATCCTCTCGCAATACAATGTCGGGGCGCAAACACGACGCACGCACAACGTTCATTGGCACGATGAGGACCGGCTCGAGATCCACCCGCACGACGCACAGGAGCGGGGGATCAAGAACGACGACTGGGTCGGCATTCGCAGCCGGGCGGGCGAAACGGTCTTGCGCGCGGTCATCAGCGAACGGATGCAGCCGGGCGTCGTGTACACGACGTTCCATTTCCCCGAGTCGGGGGCGAACGTGATCACGACCGACAACTCGGACTGGGCGACCAACTGCCCGGAGTACAAGGTGACCGCGGTGCAGGTGTTGCCGGTGGTGCAACCCTCCGCATGGCAGGCGAAATATTCGACATTCAACCGCACGCAGCTCGAATTGCTCGATGCGGCTCGCAGCGCCTCCGGGGCGTCCGAGCCGGCACCGGCGAAGTAGGGTGGGGTCGGTCAAACCGCAGGGAGTCAGCGTCAGACGATGTCCAGCACCACCAACGCATTACGTGAATCCGGCCCGGGCGATACTGCCCGCGTCGCGGGCGTCGACGATATTGCCGCGCCGGTGTGCGATGTGGCGCCTGCCGCCATCGCTCCCGAGAGTCTTGCGTCGCACGCGACTTTTGCCGTGCGCCGTTTCCGGCGCGGCGCATGGCAACACGCGAGCGACGAATTGGCCGAGGAAGTCCCGGTGGCGCTGGAGTTCAACGGGATCTCGCATGTGGTGATGCTGGCCACGCCCGCCGATATCGAGGATTTCGCTTTGGGATTCGCGTTGTCGGAGGGGATTCTGAACGACCGGCGCGAGTGCTATGGCGTGGATGTCTCGGCGACGTCGCTGGGCGTTACCGCGCATCTCGAAGTGTCGTCGCGCGCGTTTGCCGGACTCAAGGAACGTCGCCGGAATCTCACTGGCCGCACAGGCTGTGGCTTGTGCGGCACCGAGAGCCTCGATCAGGTGTTGCGCCCGCTGCCCGCGGCCGGCGAGCCGTTGCGCGTGACGCACGCGGCGCTTGCCGCGGCGCACGAGGGGTTGTCGCGACGCCAGCCGCTGAATGGCGTGACCGGGGCGGTGCATGGAGCGGCGTGGTGTTCGCCTGAGGGGGAAATCCTTTGCCTGCGCGAGGACGTGGGACGGCATAACGCGCTCGACAAGCTGATCGGTGCGCTCGCGCGAGAAGGAACGGCGTTCGATAGCGGGTTCGTGCTCATGACGAGTCGCGCCAGCGTGGAAATCGTGCAGAAGGCGGCGCAGGTCGGGATTCCGATGGTCGCCGCCGTGTCTGCCGCGACGGCGCTGGCGGTGCGCACGGCGGCTGCGGCCGGCGTGGCGCTGGTGGGGTTCGTGCGTGGCGAGCAGTGTGTGATCTATGCGGGCGGTGCGACGCTCGACGAGCGTGTCTGACAGGGAGATTTGAGATGGACGGCAACAACCTCGTGCGCATGGCCAACCGCATCGCCGACTTTTTCGAATCGCTTCCGGATCGTGAGGAAGCGCTGAGCGAAGTGGCGTCGCATCTGCGCAAGTTCTGGGACCCCCGCATGCGCGCTCAGATTCTGGCGATGTTGCAGACGTCCGAGGCCGAGGACATGCATCCGCTGGTGCGCGAAGCGCTCGCGCGCTATCGCGATCGGCTAGCGCCGGCCGCCTGAGCCAGCGACGGTCGCTTCGGCTCCGAGGGTACGCTGCTCGCGGTATAGTAGGGGTGTCGGCCGTGCTGCGGCGCGGCCTTTAACGAGCGGAGGACTTGATGAGCGATACCCCTACGCGCAAGCCCGGGCAGCAGCCTCCTCACAAGGAGGATGAAGTGGAACGCGACCTCGACGAAGCGCTCGAGGAAACGTTCCCGGCGAGCGACCCCGTGTCCATCGAGATCGACAAGCCCAGGCATCCGGCGGCGAGCAAACCCACAACGTCCGGACGGCTCGACGAAGGACTCGAGGAAACGTTCCCGGCGAGCGATCCGGTATCGATCGATACCGGCAAGACGCCGAAGCCATGATGCGACGACGGTGCCGGCAGGTTTGGCGCCGCGCTCGCCGTTGCCGCGCTCGCAGTTGCCGCGTATTGGCAGGCAATGTCGGCCGATTGCGCGCCAATCCCGGTGGATTGGGCGCACAGCCCCGCCTGACGGGGCCGTCGACCAGGAAATATATCTCTGGCCCAGCCCGGGTTTGACGCCCGGCCGGGCCGAATTCATGGCAAAATGCCGCGCCTGACTTTCTCAGGCTGGGACTGTAGGACACAAATGGCGGCAGGTACGGTTAAAAAGGTTCGACGCTACGCGCTGGAAACCATCGATGTGATGGGGCAGAGCGGGCTGGGCGTCGTCGAGCGTCCGGATGGGCGCTTCGTCATGTATCCGGAGTACTGGACACAGACGCAGGCGCTCAGCCAGAAGATGCGCACGTTGTACCGACGGAACTGCCAGCTCGAATACCAACTGGCGAAACTCACTCGCGAGCTTGACCGTCTGCGCAGTGTGGTCGACACGCCGCGCCCCACCGGCAACCCTCAGGCATCGCTGCCGGGCACCGACGTGCCGCAGCCCGAACTTCAGCCCGAACTCCAGTCGGCACGCAAGCGCGCTGCCGAACTGCCGCCACGACGACGCAAGCGCGCGGCGTGAGCGTGCATCGAGACACCATGTCCCGACCCAGGCGGCGCACGTCTTTTCGAATTACCCGGTAACATCAGCGAATCCCCCTCAACGTCCAGTTTTCCCTCCGCTTCGCCGACCATCATGGCGCTTACCGCATCGCAGCTCGAAACCTTCCGTAACGACGGTTATCTGATTCTCCCGCACTATGTGGCGCAGGCCGACTGCGAGGCGATTCTGGCCGATGCACGAGCGCAACTGGCGTCGGCGACGCCGCCGCTGGAATTCGAGGCGGATGTAGGCTATGCCGGCGCGCCGTCGTCGCGGGAAGCCGAGGGCGGACAGACCGTGCGGCGACTGCTCAAGGCCTACGATCGGGGCGATGCGCTGCGACGTTGGGCGACGCGCCGGGACCTGATCGAATCGCTCGCCCAGATCTTCGGCGAAGACGTAGTGCTCACACTGGCACACCACAACTGCGTCATGACCAAGCATCCGCATTTCGGCACGGCGACCGGCTGGCATCGCGATATCCGTTACTGGTCGTTTCCGCACAATTCGCTGGTCTCGGTATGGCTCGCACTGGGACCGGAAACACGTGCCAACGGTGCACTGCGCTTCATTCCGGGCTCGCACCGCGAGCAATTGCAGCCCCATCAACTCGATTCGCTCGACTTTCTGCGTCCCGACGAGCCCGCCAACCAGGCGCTCGTTGCGCGCGGCAAACAGGTCGAGCTCGCGCAGGGCGACGTCGTGCTGTTCCATAGCGGGCTTTTCCATGCCGCAGGTCGCAATGAAGGCGACACCACGAAGTTCTCCGTCGTGTTCGCGTATCGCGGCGAAAGTAATCCCCCCACACCGGGTACCCGTTCCGCGTCGGCCGGCGAAGTTCCGCTCGGTCATTGACGTCGCCCGCTTTCTGACGAAGCGCCCCGGCGTTGCCGCCCAGCGGGCGCCTGGCGGGAAGGGCGTGAGCCCACAGTGCCCGGGTGCCGTCCTGCTTTTGGGGGCTTTCCTAAAGCTTTGCGCAACCCTTCCCGCGTAGACTCTTCGGCCACCCCATGGTGTCGCGCACCGATGCACACGCGCCGCAGCACGCTGGCGGCGATGCCGCGTCGTGCCGGTAATCTGCCTGACGCCACGTTCCATGCCATGTCGTGACCTCAGCGGACAACGTTTCGCGAGGCGCGTACGTCCGTTTCCGGAGGAAATACGTGTCCCATATGCCCATCCGTCCGCCCGCGAGTCCGGCGCCATCGTCCATGGCGTCGGAGACCGACGACACCACCGTCCGCGCTACCTGGGGATCCCGGCTCGGCTTCGTGCTGGCTGCGGCCGGTTCGGCCGTCGGTCTCGGCGCCGTATGGAAGTTTCCCTATGTGGTGGGAGCGCACGGGGGCGGGGCATTCCTCATGATCTATCTCGCTTGCGTGCTGACGCTCGGCGTGGCGCTGTTGCTCGCCGAGATGACCATCGGACGCCTCACAGGCAAGTCGATGACCACGGCGTTGAGAGCGCTGGGTGGTCGGCGCTGGGCGTGGGTCGGCCGAATTGCCACGTTCAATGCGTTCGCGATCCTGTCGTTCTACGTTGTCGTGGGGGGCTGGACCGTGGCTTATCTGTGGCGCGCCGTCACGGGCGGCATACTGGCCAACGATACGGATCGGCTCGTCGGCGAATTTTCCGCGTTCATCTCCGACCCTGCGGCATCGCTCGGCAGCATGGGGGCGTTTCTCGGGCTGACGGCCGTCGTTGTCGCGGCGGGTGTCCAAAAAGGCATAGAACGGGCGGGCAAGTGGCTCATGCCGGCGTTCTTCCTGCTGATGCTGCTGGTGATCGCGCGCGCGCTGACATTGCCGGGAGCGATGGCCGGCGTTGCCTGGTTCCTGACGCCCGACTTTTCCGCGATTTCCGGCGGCACGCTGATCGAAGCGCTTGGGCTGGCATTTTTCTCGCTGTCGCTCGGCGCAGGCATGATCGTCGCCTACGGGTCCTATCTTCCCAGCGACGCGAGACTGGTAGGGTCGGCCGTGTGGGTCGCAACGCTGGCCACGTTGGCATGCTGCCTGGCAGGCCTGATGATTCTCCCGGCCGTCTTTGCGTTCGGCGTTGCGCCTGATGCGGGGCCGGGGCTGACGTTCATCACCATGCCCGCGATCTTCGCGCAGATGCCGTTCGGCCATCTCGTGGCCATCGCATTCTTCCTGCTGCTGCTCTTCGCAGCACTCACGTCGGCCGTCTCGCTGTTCGAGCCGGTGACTGCCTTCCTGATCGACGAATATCACTGGCATCGTCGGTCCGCGGTCACCGCGGTCCTTGGCGCGACATTGGTTTTCGGTGCACCGGCGGCCTTGTCGTTCGGTGTCTGGTCGGACATCCGAATCTTCGGCCGCACCATTTTCGGCCTGATGGACTACGTGACCGTCAATCTGCTGATGCCCGCGGGCGGACTATGCGTGGCTTACTTCGTCGGGGCGTGTATCTGGCCGACGGCGCGCAGCGTCCTGGACGGCTCGCGCTCGCAGTGGTTTGCACCGCTATGGCGCTTGCTGCTGCTGGCGCTCACGCCGGTCGCGATTGTCGGCGTGTGGTACCAGGGGCTATGAGCGCGACGGCACGTCAGGCCACGGGCGTGCGCATGGTGACCCATTCCTCCGCGGCCGTGGGGTGCACGGCGAGCGTGCGGTCGAAATCGGCCTTTGTGGCGCCCATCGACAATGCCACGCCGAGCAACTGGACTTGTTCGCCCGCATGGTCACCCACCATGTGCGCCCCAACGATCTTGTCTGTCGCTCCGTCCACGAGCAGCTTCATCAGCGTTTTCTCCGTGCGGCCCGAGAGTGTGGCCTTGAGCGGACGGAACGACGCCTTGTAGACCTTGAGCTGTGGATGGAGCGCGCGTGCTTCGCTCTCGGTCAGCCCAACGACGCCGATCTCGGGCGTGCTGAACACCGCCGTCGGAATCAGCCTGTGATCGACGCGAGTGGGGCGTTCGCCGAATACCGTATCGGCAAACGCCTGACCTTCGCGGATCGCCATCGGCGTGAGATTGACCCGGTCGGTGACGTCGCCCACGGCGAAGATCGAGGGCACGTTGGTGCGCGAGAACTCGTCGACGATGACCGCTCCCTTGTCGTTGAGTGCGACGCCGCTCGCGGCCAATCCCAATCCCTGTGTATAGGGCACGCGGCCGGCGGCGCTCAGGAGTACATCGGTGACATGCGTGCTGCGATCGGACAGGGTGATTTTCAGGCCGTCGTGCGATTTGTCCGCGCGCTCGATCGTGCGTTCGAGCAGCACGTCGATCCCGCGCTCGCGATAGGCGGCTTCGAGCGAGGTGCGAACTTCTTCGTCGAAGCCGCGCAGCAGGTGAGGGCCACGGTGCACCAGCGTGACCTTCGAGCCGAGGCCGGCGAACACACCCGCGAATTCCAGCGCGATATAGCCGCCGCCAATGATCGTGATGCGCTCAGGCAGCGATTCCAGATGAAACACCTCATTGGATGAAATCGCATGCTCCCGGCCGACGAAGTGCGGTTGATCGGCCGGTTTGCCGCCGGTGGCGATCAGGATGTGGCGTGCGGTGATGCGCTCGCCCGTGGCCGGCAGCACGACCGTATTCGGCCCCTCCACCACGGCGCGCGCCTCGACGAGCGCCGCGCCCGCACGTTCGAGATTGGTGCGATAGATGTTCTCCAGTCGTGCGATCTCGCTGTCCTTGCGGGCGATGAGGGTGCTCCAGTCGAAGCGCGGCGGCGGCACTTGCCAGCCATAGCCGGCAGCGTCCTCGAATTCGTCGGCAAAGCGGCTCGCGTAGACGAGTAGCTTTTTCGGCACGCAACCCCGAATGACGCAGGTGCCGCCGACGCGAAATTCCTCCGCCACTTTCACGCGGGCACCATATTGCGCGGCAACACGCGCGGCGCGCACGCCGCCCGAACCGGCACCGATCACGAACAGATCCACATCGAACTGGGGCATTGCTGACTCCTGAAGGTCTGCGACACATGTGTCGGGCCTCGAAGCAATCCGAGGTGCCGCAATGTGGGTCGCTGATGACTTTGACCGATTGTGCCAGAGACGCGGGCCCCGCGTGGCAGGCGCATCGCGCTTTCGGATCTGTCCGAAGCCGCGTCGGATGTTGCCCCTACGGGGACACATGGATCCACATGCTTTCGTCAATCGGTGTTTTCGCACGGTCGTACATTTTTGTTGACTCACATCAATGCGTCAGATGAAACGCAAGTCGACAATCGGAGACGTCGAAAGTCGAACAGGACGCCGTCGGCGCACGGGATGCGCGGCCCACGAGGCCGTTCACGAGGTGTCGCCGCCGGGTCACGCGCGACGGCCGGACGTTTCTGAAATGAAACACTTCTCGGGAATACGCTCGGTGTTGCGCGAATGGTGAAATTGGAAGTGCATAAGAATCAACAAGTTGCCGCTCGTGGCCCGAAAGTTGCGTCGTCCATCGCAAGACAGGCGGAACGCACCGCCGGCACACGAGGATGTCATGACAAAGTCGCTCTCCCGTCTGATGGGTGCCACGGTGGCGCTGACGATCGCGTGTGGCTTCTGGATTCCGGCATCGGCACATGCCGCGAATCTGCCGGACCCCGGCGTGCGTTCGGGGATTTCGGCAGGCAAGAAGACCACGTCGGCCAGCGCCCGGCACGGCACCCGGCCGTCGCGGGCCGCGCGCGTGAAGCGTGCGGCCCGAGCGCCGGCCTTCGCCCCACCGGGTTCCCCTCCCGCAGCCATTGCCGGCGCCGCGCCGGCGCCCTGGCGCGACGTGTTCGAGGAAGCGGGGGCGTGGGCGTCCGAACCGATCATCGTGAATGGCAGCACGCTCGGGCACACGATTGGCAGCGCCGGTGTCGCGGGCGCAACGGACGGTGCGATCACCGGGCCTCGTGCCGGGCTGACCGGCCTGTACCAGACCGTCTGGCATCGTGCGTTGTCCAATCCCATCCTCAGCACACAACTCTTCATCGGCTCGCCCGAATACTTCGGACTGCGTTTCTAGGCCGTCCTGAGTCGTTGTTCCGCGCGTTGGTCCGGCGCCGTACGCACGTCTGCCGGATACCTCTCCCGCATGACCCATCGCCGCGTGCCTGGCATGTGCGGCGGTCTGCCGGGCCGCGTCGCGCTCCCGTACTTTCTCTCGCGCTTGCCTCGCCAAGATCAATGCGGTTAGGATTAACCCGCAGTTCAAGCGTGGCCTTTCCTCAAGACATGCCAGCTGCCGGCATGCCATTCCGTTCCGGAGCCCCCTATGAGCACGCCTGACGTGACTGTGCAAACCCCTCCCCAGAAGAAAGCGATTCCCATCGGATTGATTGCCGGTGTCATCGTGATGATTGCGGTGCTCCTCATTCCCATGCCCGACGACCTTCCGGTCGCGGGTCATCGCATGCTCGCGATTCTCGCGTTTGCCGTGGTGGTATGGATTACGGAAGCCGTATCGTACGAAGCCAGCGCCATCATCATCACTTCGCTGATGGCGTTTCTCGTGGGCACGGCGCCCACGATCCAGGATCCCGGTGTCGAGTACGGGACCTCGCGCGCGATCAGCATGGCGCTCGCGGGCTTCTCGAACTCCGCGCTCGCGCTCGTGGCCGGCGCCTTGTTCATTGCTGCGGCCATGACGCTCACCGGGCTCGACCGCCGCATCGCACTGGTCACGCTGTCAAGAATCGGCACGAGCACCCGACGCGTCATGGTCGGGGCCATCGCCGTGACGATCCTCCTCTCGCTCGTGGTGCCCAGCGCGACCGCCCGCAGCGCGTGTGTGGTGCCGATCATGATGGGCGTGATTGCCGCCTTCGGCGTGGACAAGCGTTCGAACATCGCCGCCGGCATCATGATCATCGTCGCGCAGGCCACGAGTATCTGGAACGTGGGGATTCAGACCGCGGCGGCACAAAACCTGCTGACCGTCGGGTTCATGGACAAAATGCTCGGCGATCGCATCACGTGGGCCGAGTGGCTGGTCGCCGGCGCGCCGTGGGCGATCATCATGTCGATCGTGCTCGTCGTGCTCGTGCTCAAGCTGATGCCCCCGGAAGCCGACGCCATTGCCGGCGGCAAGGAGGCCGTGGAAGCGCAGTTGCGTGAAATGGGCCCGATGACGAGCGCCCAGAAGCGCCTGCTCGCCGTGTCGATCGGCCTGCTGCTGTTCTGGGCGACCGAGGGCAAGCTGCACCGCTTCGATACCACTTCGGTGACCTATGTCGGTCTCGTGGTGCTGATGCTGCCGCGATTCGGCGTGATGACCTGGAAGGAGGTACAGACGCGCATTCCCTGGGGCACGGTGATCGTGTTCGGCGTGGGGATCAGTCTGGGCACCGCGCTGCTGACCACGCAGGCAGGGCAGTGGCTGGGCAACCACGTGGTCGCCGCCACCGGATTGGATTCGCTCTCCACGCTGTGGGTCTTCGCGATTCTCGCCGGTTTCCTCATCCTGATTCACCTCGGCTTCGCCAGCGCGACGGCGTTGACGTCCGCGATGCTGCCGATCCTGATCTCGGTGCTGCAAACATTGCCGGGCGACTTCAACCGGCTGGGCATGACGATGCTGCTCGGTTTCACCGTGAGCTTCGGTTTCATCCTGCCGATCAATGCGCCGCAGAACATGGTGTGTCTCGGGACCGATACCTTCACGGCGAAGCAGTTCGCGCGCGTGGGGATCGTGATCACCCTGGTGGGCTACGTATTGCTGCTGGCCTTCGCAGCAACTTACTGGCGCTGGCTGGGCTGGTTGTGACCGGCGCCGAAGCGCAAGGAGGCGATATGCGAATCCCGTTGAAAGATGCCGTCGAGTTCGGCCAACGGCTGCTGCTCGCGCAAGGTGTACCCGAGGACATTGCGGTCGACGTCGCGCAGCACCTGGTGGAGTCCGACCGGGTGGGCTACGCGAGCCATGGACTCTCGATCCTGCCGACCTACCGGAAGGTGCTCGAGGACGGCCAGGTCAATCCGATCGGACGCCCGAGCGTGCTGACCGACCACGGCAACCTGCTGCTGTACGAGGGAAATCGCGGCTTCGGGCAGCACGTGGGCAAGGTCGTGCTGGAGCGCGCCATTGCCCGTGCGTTCGACAAGGGCGTGGCGATTCTCACGTTGCGCAACAGCCATCACCTGGGCCGCATGGGCCAGTACGGCGAGATGTGCGCGCACCAGGGGCTGGTGTTCATGGCGTTCACGAACGTCACGAACCGTCAGCCGATGGTGGCGCCGTACGGTGGCTCCGAGCCGCGGCTCACGACCAATCCGCTTTGCTTTGCGGGCCCGTTGCCCAACAACCGTGCGCCGCTGGTGGTGGACATGGCAACCAGCGCAATCGCGATCAACAAGGCGAGAGTGCTGGCCGCCGAAGGCAGGCAGGCGCCGCCGGGGGCGCTCATCGACGGCTACGGTAACCCGTCGACCGATCCGAGTGCGTTGTTCACCGAACCCTTTGGTGCGCTACTGCCGTTCGGCGGACACAAAGGTTATGCGCTGGGGATCGTGACGGAACTGCTCGCGGGCGTGCTCTCCGGGGGTGGCACGATCCAGCCGGAACATCCGCGTGCGGGCGTGGCGACGAACAACATGTTCGCCATCGTGCTCAACCCGCAAGTCGACTTCGCGGCGACCTGGCGCTCGCACGAGGTCGAGGCGTTCATCGACTATCTGACATCGTGTCCGCCGCAACCGGGCTTCGACCGGGTGCAGTATCCGGGCGAGTACGAAGCGGAGAATCGCAGGAAGCATCACGATCATGTCGATCTGACACTCCCGATCTGGGAGTCGCTGATGAAAATGGCTGCCGACCTGAGCGTGGCGCCGCCGCGTACGTTGTAACGTCCGGGACTGCGGCGGCTGCCGCACCCCGTTCGCCGGATCCGTCGCGCCAACGATGCGCCGACGCGTTTCGCGATGCAGGCGAAATCACCGACAGATTTGCGTCATCGCAGGGAGAAGAGAAATACATGGCATTGCTCATGGTGGATGTAGTCAGTACCGAGCGCTCGATTTTTTCGGGCGAAGCGCGTTTCGTGGAAGTCCCCGGCGCACAGGGTGAACTTGGGGTGCTCCCCGGACACACGCCGCTACTCACCGGCGTGCGGCCGGGGACAGTGCGCATCGAGGCCGCCGACGGCAGCGAGACCTATCTGTATATCGCGGGGGGCTTCGTCGAAATTCAGCCGGATCGTGTGACCGTGCTGGCCGACACAGCGATGCGCGCCGACAGTCTCGATCACGCCCGTGCCGAACGCGCCCGCGAGGAGGCCCAGGCACTGCTCGAACAGCAGTCGGGCGATATCGACTATGCCAAGGCGCAGGCGGAGCTGGCCGAGGCGGTCGCCCAGTTGCAGGCAATACGTCGCATGCGCAAGCAGAAAGAAGTGCGCTGAACCGTCGGCCGCGTTCCGCGGCGGCCACGCAGCAAGACGAAAAAGCAGCCCTGATGGGCTGCTTTTTTTTCGTCCATCGAACGCAGGGCACGCGAAGCACCTTGCCTGGCCCCATGCGTCCCTGGCCGTCGAAGGTGCAACCCCATGAGGTAAACCCTGAAGCGATTCGACTTGCGCCATTTTTTTGAAATAACTATATTTCAGTCAAATAACAGTTATTGCACTGAGATAACTGTTTAGCGATAAATCGTCGAAGGTGCATCGAGCCGTACCTCCCGGGGTGCATCGGTCGCATCGTCGCCTTCTCAATGCACGTGTGAGGTCACGCGTGCGGGTCCTTGGAGTTGAAATGAGCGAGACAGGTAAGCAAACCGAGCAGGAAGTGCTGTTCACGCAGGTCGGCAAGGTCGCCGTGATCACATTGAATCGTCCGCAGGCGCTCAACGCCTGGACCATCGCCATGCGCGAGCTGATCATCGCCGCGCTGGAGCGATTCAACGCCGATGACAACGTGGCGGCCGTGATCATGACCGGCGCCGGGCGCGCGTTCTCGGCCGGTCAGGATCTGGCCGAAGCCAAGCACTTCGATGGCGACACTGCGATCGAATGGATCAAGGGCTGGGAGCATTACTACGACGTGATCCGCAGCCTGAAGAAGCCGCTGGTCATGGCGCTGAACGGCACCGCCGCGGGGTCGGCGTTCCAGGTTTCGCTGCTCGGCGACATTCGCGTGGGACACCCGGGCGTGCGCATGGGACAACCGGAGATCAACGCCGGGATCGCCAGTACCACCGGCCCGTGGATCATGAATCACATGCTGGGTCTGTCGCGCACGATCGAGCTCACGCTCACCGGTCGGCTGATGGATGCCGAGGAGTGTCATCGCCTCGGGCTCATCCATCACCTCGTGCCGGAGGACAAGGTGTTCGAAAAGGCCATGGAGATTGCCTCGGAGCTGGCGGAAAAGCCGCCGGTGGCGATGCGCCTGGACAAGCAACGCTTCCGCGAAATGACCGAAGCCACGTTCCAGGACGCCATCGAAGCCGGCATGCGCATCCAGCGCGAGTCGTACGAGTCGGGCGAGCCGGCGCGCATGATGGCGGCATTCTTTGCCAAGCGCGCGGCCAAGGCCGAGGCGGTCAAGGCCTGAGCCGCGGCCGGTACCGTCTGACGATGCCCACCGCCTCGTCTCGCTTCGCGTGAGACCGGGCGGTCACCAGAACAGGACAAGCGCGCCGCGTCTGTCCACACGCTAGCGGAGTTTCCCCATGTCCCACTCGCATGACCCGCACAATCCGTCCCGCCGCCGTCTGATGCAAATGGCTGGCGCCACCGCGCTGGCCACCGCCTTGCCGCTGGCCGCCTCGCGCACCGCCTTCGCGCAGGCGCGCCAGTTGATCGTCTCCGACCCGGGGGGGCCGTACACCTCGGCTTACCGCCGTGCGTTCTACGACCCGTTCGAGAAGGCCACTGGCATCAAGGTGGTGAGCGTGGCGCGTGATTCGCAGCCGGTGGCGCAGTTTGCCGCCATGGTGCAGACGAAGAACTTCGTGTGGGACGTGACGACACTCACGCTCTCCGCCGACATTCCGTATCTCGAGTCGAAGGGCTTTCTCGAGCCCGTCGGCATGAAGGCCGCCGACTTCCCCGGGATCATGCCCGAGGCCGTCACGCCCGACTGGCTCGGTGTCGACGTGTATTCGACCGTGCTGGCGTATCGCACCGACAAGTTCCCCAAGGAAGCGCCGCAGACCTGGGCCGACTTCTGGGACGTGAAGCGCTTCCCCGGCCGCCGCTCGCTGCGTCGCAGTCCGCTCGACACGCTCGAACAGGCGCTCATGGCCGACGGGGTGCCCATCGACAAGCTGTACCCCCTCGATCTCGACCGCGCGTTCAAGTCGCTCGACAGGATCAAGCCGCACATCAATCTCTGGTGGACGTCCGGCGCCCAGGCCATGCAGGCCATCCAGAGCGGCGACGTGGACATGATGTCGACGTGGAACGGTCGCGCGCAGGCGGCCATCGACAACAAGGCGCCGGTGAAGATCGTGTGGAACCAGGGGCTGTATTCCATTGAGGGGTGGGGCATTCCGAAGGGCACCCCGCGTGCCGAATTCGCGAAGCAGTTCGTGCGCTTCTGCGGCGATCCGGCGCGTCAGGCGCTCATTACGCAGGACCTCGCGTACGGTCCGACCAACCTGAAGGCGTTCGACGGCATTCCGAAAGATCGCGTACCGCTGTTGCCCACCGCGCCGGCCAACCTGAAGGGCATGCGTTTGCCGAGCCCGCAGTGGTGGGCCGAGAACCGCACGAAGGCCACCGAGCGCTTCAACGCCTGGCTGTTGTCGTAAACCGTCGGAGCCACAGAGCAGGATGAGTCGAGACATGAGTACCAAACTGGAAACCATCGGGCTTGCCAAGACGTATCGCGAGACCCCCGCGCTCCTGCCGACCGACCTGCGGGTCGCGGCCGGAGAATTCCTTACCTTGCTCGGGCCGTCCGGCTCGGGCAAGACCACGCTGCTGCAAATGATCTCGGGGCTGGTCGAGCCCAGCGCCGGCCAATTGCTGATCGACGGACGCGACGCCACGCACGACGCGCCGGGCAAACGTGGCATCGGGATGGTCTTCCAGAGCTACGCGCTGTTTCCCCACATGACCGTGTGGGACAACGTGGCCTACGGCCTGCGCATGCGCAGGCTGCCGCGCGCCGAACTCGCGCCGGCTGTCGATGCGGCGCTCGCGATGGTGAAGATGCAGGCCTTCGCACAGCGCTTGCCCTCGGAGCTTTCGGGCGGCCAGCAGCAGCGCATCGCGCTGGCGCGATGCTTCGCCTTCCGTCCCTCGATCATCCTGCTCGACGAGCCGCTCGGCGCACTCGACAAGAAGCTGCGCGAGCACATGCAACTGGAAATCCGGCGGTTGCATCAGGAGCTGGGTGCGACGTTCATTTACGTCACGCACGATCAGGACGAAGCGCTCACGCTGTCAGACCGCATCTGCCTCATGAACCAGGCCCGCATCGAACAGATCGGCACGCCGGCGCAGTTGTACGACCGGCCGGCGACGCGTTTTGCCGCCGACTTTCTCGGTCATTCCAATCTGCTCGACGGCGTGGTCGAGCGACTGGCCGACGGTCGTGTGGCGCTGCGCGTGGGCAGCCGTCTGGTGCCCATCGGCCCGAGCCCGGATCTGCCGGCCGCCGGCAACGCCAGTCTGCTGGTGCGTCCCGAGGCCGCGAGACTGACATCGCCCGAGGCGGGCGCGCTGGCCGGCACGATTCGCGAAGTCGTATTCCTCGGCTCGGACACGCGCGCCATCGTGTCGCTGGGAACGACGGACATGCAGGCCGACGGCGTTGCCGAATTCACCGTGCGTTGTCCGCGCGAGCTCACGCCGCGCGTCGGCGAGCAGGTCGGGCTGGCGTGGGACCACGGGCGCGCGACGTTGCTCACGCGCTGAGTCGGCCCGCCGGCATCACGGCGCGCCATCACGCACCACGACGCGTCACGACGCATCGCTGTAATCGACGCCCAGTCATCCGCTTCAGGAGTATTTGTCATGTGGCTTGTTCAACGCCTGCCTCAGGCGGGGCCCCGTATTGCCTGGCCGCAGCACCTGGCCCGGTGGTTGCCGGCGGTGCCCGCGTTGCTGTTTCTTGCGGTGTTCTTCATCGTGCCGGTCGTCGAGATCCTGCAAGGCGGGCTCTACGATGCCGACGGCGTGCTCTCGGTCGCGCAGTTCGCGCGCATGACGCACTCGGCCGTCTACATCAAGGTGCTGGCCTCCACATTCTGGATCGCCTTTCTGACGGCCGCGCTTTCAGTATTGCTCGGCTATCCGGTGGCCTATCTGCTCGCGCGGCTCTCGGCGCGTTCGCGCGAGCGCTGGTTGCTTTGGATCGTGCTGCCGTTCTGGACGAGTTATCTCGTCAAGACCTACGCCTGGATGTTGCTGTTGTCCAAGACCGGATTGCTCACCGTCGTGGCAACCCATCTGGGGCTGATCGACAGTGCGGGTACGCTCGCACCGTCCCTCACCGGCGTGCTCATCGGCATGGTGCACGCCATGCTGCCGCTCGCGGTTATGACGATGCTGCCCATCATGCGCGGCATCAACATGCAGCTCGTTCAGGCCGCACAGACGCTCGGCGCAGATCGCGCGACCGGCTTCTTCACCGTGTTCCTGCCGCTGTCGGGTGCCGGCGCGGCGGCGGCCGGGCTGCTCGTATTCATCTCCAGTCTGGGCTTCTTCATCGTGCCTGCGCTGCTCGGCTCGCCGCGCGAATCCATGGTGGCGCAGCTCGTCATCTCCTCGGTGCTGGAGCTGTTCGACCTGCGCTTCGCCGGTGCGCTCTCGACCGTGCTGCTGCTGTGCTCCATCGTCGTGTTCTACGTGTACGACCGCGTGGTCGGGCTGTCGTCGCTCGCTGGCGAAGCGCCCGAGCGACGCGCCGGGGCAGGGGGGCGCATGCTGCCCGCACTCATTGCCATCGGGCGTCTCGCGGGCCGCTTCTCATTCTCGCGTGGTCGTGAACGCGCCGATGGCGGCTTCGGGCTCAAGGCCTACACGTGGGCCGTGGTGCTCGCGCTCGTCTTGCCGATCGCGTTCATCGTGCCGCTGGCGTTCACGAAGCAGTCGTTCGTGGCATTTCCGCCCCAGTTGTTCACGATGAAGTGGTTCGTCGCATTCCTCGAGTCGAGCGTGTGGCAGGCGGCGTTGCTGCGCTCGCTCGGCGTGGGTTTTGCGACCGCGGCCCTCGCGCTGGTGCTCGGCTTCGGCGCCAGCCTCGCGCTGGTACGTCTGCCGTCACGCTGGCGCAAGCCGCTGTTCGCCGTATTCATTGCCCCGCTGATCGTGCCGCGCATCGTGGTGGCCGTCGGCCTGCTGTATCTGTTCGCCCGCTGGGAGCTGGCGGGCACCAACGCAGGGCTTGTCATCGGCCACACCGTGTTGGCCATTCCCTACGTGGTGGTCACGCTCAGCGCGAGCTTCAAGCGCTTCGACTGGCGTCTGGACGATGCCGCCAAGATGCTCGGCGCGTCGGCCTTCACCCGGGTTCGCACCGTGCTCCTGCCGTTGCTTGCCGCGAGCCTCGGGTCGGCGTTCCTGTTCGCCTTCATCGTGTCATTCGACGACCTGACCATCGCCATCTTCGTTTCCGGCGGCATCAACACCACGCTGCCCAAGCAGATGTGGGACGACATCCAGCTCGCGGTCACGCCGACGCTGGCGGCCGTGGCGACATCGCTGGTCTTCCTGATGGTGTTCATCGTATGGCTGTCTTCCATCTTCAAACGTAAAAGCTATTGATATCCGCGGATTACCGAATGTCCAAGTCCAACGTTGCCCGATGCGCGCCGGCAGGCGCGCAGTCGATGTCAGATTCGCGTCAGGGGGCGGGTTCCGCCTCAAATCCGGCCTCCCGCCCGACCTCTCATCCGGCCCCTCACGCCTTCACGCGTTATTTTCCGCAACGGGCCGAGGGCGATCGGCTCGACGTCGCCCCCCTGCTCATGGCGGGCCTGCGCGGCGTTTGCGCCAAGCCGGTCGTCGTGTTCGAGGGCGAGGCCATCGACCGCGCGCAGATGGCCGCGCGTGTGGGGGCCATGCAGGCCTGGCTGGCGGCGCAGGGGCTCGTGCCCGGCGATCGCGTGGCCGTCATGCTCGGTAACAGTTCGGCGCAGGTCGCATTGATCTACGCGCTCATGCTGTCCGGTCTGGTGTGGGTGCCCGTCAATACGCGCCTGAAGGGCGACGGCATCGAATACCTGCTCGGCCACGCCAAGCCCCGGCTGCTCATCGCCGAACCGTCGTTCGGCGACGTGCTTGACGCGGGGATTGCGCTGGCGGCCCAGCAGGCAGACCATCACGGCACGAGGGTGGTGCGTCACTGGCTCGCGGACGTGATGGCGCAGGCGGGCGAATACCACGGTGCGCAGCCGGTCGCGGCGGCGCTCACGCCGGCTTCGGTGCTTTGTATCATTTACACCTCCGGCACGACGGGGGCCCCCAAGGGTGTGTTGTTCACCCATCGAATGATGCGCATCGCGAGCGAAGCCGCGTTGCGCGTGGCCGATGCTCACGATGGCGACCGCCTGTTCCTGTGGGAGCCGCTATGCCATATCGGTGGGGCTCAGATGCTTTTGCTGCCGTTTCTCGCGGACCTCGAGATGCACATCGTGGAGCGCTTCTCTGCGAGCCGCTTCTGGCAGCAATGCGAGCAGGCGCAGGCCACGCATCTGCACTATCTCGGCGGCATTCTCGACATCCTGATGCAATTGCCGCGCGAGTCCCAGCCGGTACGGAATTCTCTGCGCGTGGCGTGGGGGGCTGGCGTGTCGGCAAGCGCCTGGCAAGCGACGCGCGAGCGTCTGCAGTGCGCCTTGCGCGAGTGTTACGGCATGACCGAATGCTCGAGCTTTGCCACGCTGAACGACGCCGACGTGCCGGGCTCCATCGGCCGGGCTTTGCCGTGGCTCACCGTCGAACTGCTCGACGATGCGGGGCAGCCTGTCGCCGACGGCGAGCCGGGCGAAATCGTATTGTCGAGCGACGTGGAAGGGGTATTCCTGCCGGGTTATCTCGACAATCCGGAGGCAACAGCGAAGGCCTTGCGGGGCGGCAAGCTGTACACGGGCGACAGCGCGCGGCGCAATGCCGATGGCAGTCTGGTCTTCATCGGCCGTCGCACGGACAGCATGCGTGTGCGCGGGGAGAATGTCTCGGCGTGGGAGATCGAGCGGGTGTTCGCGCGGCATCCGGCGGTGGCGGCGTGCGCGGCCGTGGGGGTCGACAGCGAGATCGGTGAGCAGGACGTCATGCTGTACGTCCAGTTCCGTGCGGGCGAGGCCGTCGATTGGCACGAGTTATCGGCGTGGGCGGCGGACAAACTCGCGAGTTACCAGCGGCCGCGCTACTATCGCGAGGCGTTGCGGTTCGAGACCACGCCGTCGGAGCGGATTCGGAAGCACCTTTTGTCGCGCGAGACGGCAGGCGCTTGGGCGTTGTCGTCGACAAAGTAGAATCGTTGAGCAGGTGCAAGCCGGGGGGAGGGGGGGGCGCGACAGCCGAGGCGTCGGTAACGATGACAGCAAGGATTTCAGGTTTATCGTATAAAAATAGATGGTTATTTTTATGAGATAATTCGTCTCTATTTGCCTCAATCGCCTCAATCCGATATCAACCGTGGCCACCACTAAGACCCCCCGCACCCGCGTCAAAGCGGCCGCTGCCGCCGAGACGGCGGCTGCCGCGTCCACCGAATCCACGCTTTACGTCCAGTCGGTGGAAAAGGCGATGAAGGTGCTCACGGCGTTCGACGGCTCGAAGCGGCACCTCTCGCTGTCCGAGATTGCGGCGGCTACGGGCTTCGACATCAGCGCGGCGCAGCGTTTCACGTTCACGCTCTCGGCGCTGGGTTATCTGCTCAAGGATCCGCAGAGCAAAAAGTACGAACTCTCGCCGAAGTTGCTCGACTTCACGTACCACTACCTCGTGTCCAATGAGTTGGTGAGCCGTGCGGCACCTTATCTCCAGCAACTGGCGGCCGAGACGGAAGAGGCGACGAACCTCACGGTGCGCCTCGATACCGACATCGTATTCGTGCTGCGCATCGTGAGTCGCAGTGTGTTCAATGCCAACGTCATCGTCGGATCGCGCCTGCCGGCCTACTGCACGGCGCCCGGGCTGGCGATGCTTGCCACACTGGACGATGCCGAGATCGACGACATCCTGTCGCGCACGAACCTCGTGCAGTTCACGCCGGCGACTGTCGCGCAACCGCGCAAGATCAAGGAGCGTTTGGCCAGAATTCGCAAGCAGGGCTACGCCCATACGGAAGACGAGTTCTTCATGGGCGATATTTCGACTGCGGCGGCTGTCGTCAATCAGGACGGCCGTGCCATCGGGGCGATCAACATCGCCGTGCCGCGCGTGCGCTGGAACGCCGGGCGCGACGAGCGCCGCTTCGCCGATCTCGTCATCCAGACGGCGGGTGCGTTGTCCGCGCGGCGCCGCCAGGAGATGTAGGGCCCCGCAGCCCCGGGCCTTGCTTCGTCCAACCATCCGATCATTTGGTCGACCGGTTGCCCTCTCAAATCGACGTGCTAGAATCCCGCCGCATGGGTATGGGGCAGGACCGATTCCCGGAATTCGGACATCGCGCGTTACGGCACCTCTGAACCGGGTGTGCAGGGACGACGTGCGCTGGGGCACGAGGTGCCGGATTCCAGGAGAAACCGATGGCCGGACCGGGGCGGCCAGACGGTGCACCGCACACGGTGCGCGAGTTACTGCCAGACATTCCATCCAGCACACGCAACCGCTGATTTTTCAGAATGGTTCTCATTCCCCGCACTTCAAACTGCGCGTCGCGCCGAGGGCTGTTCAGCTCGTCGCTCGCCGATGCGTACGGGGGACGGAGCCATGGCTCTTGGTTTGTCGTTGCCGGCATTGGATCTGCCGACACTGCAGTTCGTGACCTTCCTGTTGAGTATCGCCACAGGCATTCTCTTCATGCTCGACGCGTTGCGTCGCGATGAGGCCGAATCACCGCGATGGTGGAGCCTGGCATTTCTGCTCGCGACCTTTTCTCCCGTGCTCTATCTGCTCGCCGCGCGAAGTTCACGGCTTGCCATCCTGTATCCGCTGGGCAATGCCGTGGCGACGCTCGCGTTCGCCATGGTATGGAGCGGTGCACGACGCTTCTACGCGCGCGACGTGCAGTGGGTGGCCGTATTCGGCGGTCCGGCGGTGCTGTTGTGGGGGACCTGGCTGTTCGCGCGTCCGCTCGATGCCTGGAGCGGCGGGGTACTGTTCTACGCGCTGCTGGCCTGCTACAGCCTGATGGCGGCCAGAGAGTTCTGGCAGGCCTCGGGCCTGCGCCTGCCGAGCAGTGCGGTATTGGCGGTCGTGGCTGTCCTGCATGGCGGATTCTATACGGCACGCGCGGTGGCACTGGTGTGGCTCGGTGCGTCGGATCCGGTTTTCCTCGCGTGGTTCGGCCCACAGGTCTCGACGACCGAAATGCTGGTGTTGATCGTGGTGGCGAGCTTTCTCATGGTTTCGCTCGGCAAGGAGCGCTCCGAAATCGCCTTGCATCGTGCCGCCACGCGCGACGGTCTGACACAGACCTTCAATCGGCCGGAGTTTACGCGCCGCGCGCGCGAGCAGATCCGTCGGCATGGCGCGCCGGTCGCGCTGTTGCTGCTCGATCTGGATCACTTCAAGCGAATCAACGATACCTACGGTCATCCGTTCGGTGACGCCGTGCTGCGGTTGTTCGCCCGCACGGCCGCACAGCAACTGCGCGCCGACGACATTTTCGGCCGCTACGGCGGCGAGGAATTCGCACTGTTCCTGCCGGGCGTGGGCGCGTCCGAAGCGCAGGCAATCGCCGAGCGTGTGCGTGAAGCATTCGAGCGCGCGGCACGCACGGTGCAAGGCGAGCCGGTGGCGGCGACCGTCAGTATCGGGATCGCCTGCGAAGAACGTTCGCGCGGCGAACTCTCGTCGCTCGTGCAGCGCGCGGACCGGGCGTTGTACCAGGCCAAGGCAGACGGCCGCAACCGCTGTGTGCGCTACACGCCCGAGACCGCCATGCCATCCGTGGAAGCGCGCGTCGATGTGCCGCCGTTGCGGAGCGCGGCGGGCGGGTGACCAAGGTTGTGTTGCCTTACCAGCGCCAGCGCAATCCCAACGTCGCTGACACACTCTGCTGACGCGTGTCGTCGAGTTGCGTGAGATAGGCGACGGTGGCATATACGCTTGCGTGGCGGTTGAAGCGCCCGGCCACCCCCACGCCGAACTGTGCGGCGGTGCTGTTCGCACTGGTGACAATGGGAGTGGTGCCGCCGAAAACGGCTCGCCCATCGCTGCCGAAGGTATGCAGCAGATTGAACAACAGGTAGGGGCGCAACAGGCCGCGCGCGCCATCGTAGTTGCCTTCGAGCCGCGCGCCGATGCGTACGAGCCAGCTGTTGGTGCTGTCGAATGACACTGTCGAGACGTTATCCGTCAGGTCGTCGAGCGACTGGTGCTGCCACACCACCTGCGCCTGCGGTTCCAGCGAAAGCGTGGATGTCAGCGGGATCGGCACGCCGGTCTCGAGCGATGCCGCAAGCGCTCTGCCGTGTGTGCTGCGCGCGGCGCCGCTGATCGGCTTCGACTCGTATTGCAGACTCGAGGCGAGGACGACGGCATCGGTATAGGCGCCTCCCGGCATCACGTGGGTCCAATAGGCGCCCGCGCTGTAAATGTCCAGGCCGAGCGAACCCGTGTGCGTATCCATCGCGCCCAGCGCCAGCCCTTGGGTATCCCCCGAGGCGCGCGTCCAGCCCCCCAGAACCCCGATGTGGTCGCTGTGCCCACTGTCGGATTGGCGGGCGAAGAGGTCGTGTCCGATTTGCACGCCGCCGAGGTTGCCGTCGAACTGCGGCGATACGTCCCCCTTGCTGCGCAGTTGTTCCGTCTGACCCCACACACGCGCCCATCCAGCGCTTAGCCAGCCACGTTCCGTGAGCAGCCCCTGCTGGCCTTGCCGCTCGTGAAACGTGCCCATTTGCGCGAAACCTGCCGCGCGCGCGATCTCCGGCATCACCGAATATACCGGCACTTCCACACGATAGATGGGCAGGGAGGTCGACCCTGGGGCGGCCGCGGGCGGACTGCCTGCCGCACCGACCGGGGTGAGCACGGTACTGACGACCTGTCCGGTGACAGGGTCGACGTACGTGAGCGCGGTGGCGACCGGCACCGTCGAGCGCAGGAACCAGTTGTTCGTACTGCCTGGCGTGGTACCGCCCTTGTAGAGATAGTAGGTATAGGCGCCCACGCTCACCGGCGTGCCAAGCGTGAACGCATCCGTCGTCGATGTGGCGCCGCCGACCGCCTGGACCATCGGAATGCCATTGCCCGTCGTGAGGGCGCCGAGACCGCCCATGTTGTTGACGGCGAGCGTGGTATTGCCGGCGATCGTGCCGCCGTTCACGGTCAGCGGCGCGACGCGCGAGGTGTCATTGCCCAACACCGAATCGATGGCGAGGGTCCCGCCGTTGCCGGTGTAATTGCCAACGAGCGTGAGCGAGCCATTGCCGCTGCCGTCGCCGGGGTGAATCGTCCCGGCATTGGTGACGTTGCCAGTGAGCGTGCCGGTGCCGGTCAGCGTAGCGCCCGACGCGACGGTGGTCGTGGCGCCGCCCAGCGTGCTCGCGAGGTTGAACACGCCGCTTTGAAACTGCACGTTGTTGAAGTCTCCGCTGCCTGTCCATGTCCAGTTGTCGCCTTGTGCGAGCAGGTTGCCGAAGTTGACGAATGCGTTGCTCGCGGTGCCCGAGCCTTGCAGGATCAGTCGGCTCGCGGCGCTCGATCCCCCGTTGGCCGTGCCCACGATCTGCGAGCCGGTCTGCAGGATGAGCGTATTCGAGCGCGCCGCCGCATTCATTGCGATCGCGGTGCCGACATCGCTTTCGATCAGCCCGGCGTTCGTGATCGTGATCGTGCCGTTGACGGTTCGCACCCCGTAGCCCTGGCGGCTGATGATCTGGCCGCCGGCCTGATTGACGATCGATGACGTGAAACCCGACGCGGTGTTCGACACGACGGCGTCGCTGTTCACGCCGCGGGCTTCGATATAGCCGCTGTTGGCGAGCCGGTTGTTGTTCCCCTGCATGAAAACCGTGAACGAGCGATTCGAGGCGGTGCCGCCGGTCGTGATCAGGGTGCCGCTGTTGGCGACGGTGCTTTGGCCGCCCACGACGCTGATGGCCCGGCCGCCGCCGCCGTTGGCGGTGATGGTGCCGGTGTTGATGAACGTATTGTTCAGGCCGAGACCCGACGACTGACCCCACGCGGCGGTCATGCCGAAGGCGTTCGGGCCATTGACGGTGATGGTGCCGTTGTTGGTCAGCGTGCCGCGGTTGCCGTTGATGGCCATGCCGTCGTTTTCGTAGCCGGTCGTGGTGACGACGCCCGTCGACGTGTTGATGAGCGTATTGCCGTCATGCGCGCCGAGCATGGCGGCGCCGCGTCCCGCGGTATTGGTGCCGCTCATGCCGACCGTGCCCGAATTGCTGATGGTGCTCGACGAATCGACCGTGATCGTCGCCACGTCTGCCGCGCTACGCACCGACGAAACCGTCGCGCCCGGCGCCACGTTGACCGTGACGCCCGTGCTGCCGGCTTGCGCGGTGACGGTCGTATCCGTGCCGGTGCAGGTGACCGTGGTGTTGCTCGCGGGGGCGACGTTGTCGCAAACGGCTCTGGCCTGGGCGGATACGCACAGCGACGCGGCCAGGATCAACGGCTTGAGCGGCAACGGGCGGGGGGCGGCATTCGCGGATGCCGCTGTGCGCATCGGTCTTCTCATTTTGCGCTCCTGAGGATGACGGTTTTAATTCATTTGATTCATCCGAATTGCGTTGAAATAAGGGATTGAATGACTCCTGGACAAATATCGACGTTGTTTTATCGACGAATGTAATAAATTGTTACGGTTCGCTCGCGTCTCGAGATAGGTGTGTTGCGTTCAGGATTTCAGCGGGATCGGCTGGATTCGGGCCGTTTTCAGTGGTGTTCCAAACGAAGTGCCCGACGCGGTCGGAGAAGCGGCCTGAGCGTCGTGTAAAGTGAACGCTTTCCCTGCGCCGCCGCCGACGTTTTTCGCCATGCCGCCCACCGTTCGCAATTCACTTCTCTGGGTTTTCGACCCACTCGAGCGCAACGAAACGTATTTGCGAAAGCGGATGTTCGGCTCGGACGCCGCGTATGTGAACGGGTTGCAATGCCTTGGGGTGATCGACCGCGATGCGCCGTGGGATGGCCTGCTGGTCTGCACGTCGCATGAGCACCATGCGTCGTTGCGCGAGGAGATACCGACGTTGCGTCCGCATCCCGTATTGGGGAAATGGCTCTACGTGTCGCAGTCCGACCCGGATTTCGAGGCCGTGGCCGAGCATGTCGTGGCGCTGGTGCTGGCGGGCGACCCGCGCATCGGCATCGAGCCCCGGCCACGCAAGCCACGCAAGGCTGCGAGGCGTTCGCGGCCGTTGCCGTGAACGCGGGCGCGCGGCCAGGCCGGGCCGGCACCCGGCGATGGCGGCACGCCGACGCGGCGATGCGCCAACGTCCGCCGCCATCCGCCACCCTTCGCCGCGATCCGTTCAATCGGCTGCGATGTGCACCATCTCCTCGGCTTCGCCTGGCACCTTCTTCTTCATGCGAATGAACAGCAGCAGTGGCATGACCACGATCGTGAGAACCATCATCAGCCGGAAATCGTCGAGGTACGCGATCATCGCCGCCTGACGGGTCACTTCGGCATTGATCGCGGCCATTGCCGCGTTGCCGTACGTCTGCAGGTAGCTCTCCAGTCCTTGCGTGAACGGCGTGACTCGCTCGGACAGCACGGCGTGATTGACCTGGGTGTTCTGCGTGAGCAGCGTTTGCACGACGGAAATGCCGATACTGCTGCCGATATTGCGCGACAGGCTGTAGATCGCGGCGCCATCGGCGCGCAACTGGCCGGGCAGCGTGGCAAAGGTGACAGTCGTCAGCGGTACGAACACGAAGCCCAGCCCGAAACCCTGAATCACGCCGGGCCACACGATGTCCGACGGACTGAGCGTGAGCGGATAGCCCGCCATCATGTATAGCGAGTACGCGGTCAGCGCGAAGCCGAATCCCAGCAGGTAACGCACGTCGACCCTGCCCACCAGCCGCCCGACGATCAGCATGGCCGCCATCGTGCCTGCGCCGGAGGGCGCCGTCACCAGCCCGGTCAGGATCGCGGGATAGCCGAACAGGCTTTGCAGCATCGGTGGGAGCAGGGCACGCGTTGCGTAGAGAATAATCCCGACGACGAAGATGTAGACGACACCGGTGTTGAAGTTGCGGTCGCGCAGCAAGGCGCGGTTGAAGAAGGAGTGTTCGCCGGCCGTCCACGTATGGACGATGAAGTAGGCGAAGCAGACAATCGCGCCGAGCATCTCCAGCCATATCTCGGTGGAGTTCAGCCAGTCCTGCTGTTCCCCGCGATCGAGCAGCAATTGCAGCAGGCCGATTGCCAGGCTCAGGGTGACGAAGCCCAGCACGTCGAATTTCCCCGCCTTCTGCTCGGCAGGTTCTTTCAGGTAGGCGGCAATGCCGAGGAACGCGATCAGCCCGATCGGCAGGTTGATATAGAACACCCAGCGCCAGTTGTAGCTGTCGGTAAGCCAGCCACCGAGCGACGGACCCAGGATCGGGCCGACCATCACGCCCATGCCGAACACCGCCATGGCCGACCCGTGCTTGTGTGGCGGATTGATGTCGAGCATCGTCGCCTGCGAAAGCGGCACGAGCGCCGCGCCACAGATGCCTTGCAGAAGACGCGCCGCCACGATCTCCGTCAGCGAATGCGCCATGCCGCACAACGCTGACGCAATCGTGAAGCCGGCGACCGACCACAGGAACACGCGACGGCGGCCGAAGCGCGCGCACAGCGTGCCGGTGAGCGGGGTGGCGATGGCGGCCGCCACGATGTAGGAGGTCAGTACCCAGGTGATGGAGTCCTGCGAGGCGGCCAGACTGCCCTGCATGTGAGGCAGTGCCACATTGGCGATGGTGCTGTCGAGCGTCTGCAGGATTGTCGCAAGCATGACGGACATGCTGACGAGCGCCCGGTGCTTGCCGGGATCGTCAGCCTTTTCGGGGGATGCCACGGTAGTTCCTCTGGTGGGTCGTAGTGCTTGTCGTTATTGCGGGGGCGGCGGACATCGCGTTCGCGCCCGGGCACCTGTCCCGGCGCGTCCGGGCGCGCCGCGCATTGTCGCGTCGGTCTTTGCGTCTTTATTGGCGACCTTATTCCGGACCGGGCTCTTGACGCCGCACGGGCGTCGGGCATTGCGCCTCGGCACGCGTCAGGTTGACCAGTACCTTGCCCAGCAGGCGCGCCAGCTCGGCGCGTTCGTCGGGGGTGAGGTCCGCGAGCGCTTCGCGCTCGGTCACATTGGCAAAGGCCACGATGGTGTCGATCTTTGCCTCCGACGCCTCGGTCAGGTAGAGCAGGTGGGCCCGCTTGTCGTTCGGATCGCGCTCACGGCGCACGAGTCCTTTTTCCCTGAGTCGGTCCAGCAGTCTGACCAGCGCCATCGGCGTCAACTCCATGCGTTCGGCCAGCTCGGCCTGGGTCTGAACCCCATAGCGGTGCAGCATGACGAGCACGCGGGACTGCGCCCGGGTGAGATCGAAATTGCCTCGTGCGCGCCGGTCGAACAGGCGCGAATACACGCGCGCCACGTCGTGCACCAACGTGCCGAAGCGGGAAGACCAATCGATTTTCGGCATGAGGTCATGGCATGCCGGCCGGGCCATTCGGGACATTCGGGCCGGTCGGCAGGGTTAATTGATAAACAGGTTTATCATTTTGCCAGAGTCTTTCTTCGGACGGCAACTGTCGCAAATAGGTGACACCGAAGGGGCGGGGGCGGCCGCGGGACGCGGCGGGAAGGTGGTTTCGCCTGACGCGATGCGCTTTCCCGGGTGGTTGGCCGGCGCAGCGACACGGCGGCCACCCCGCCCCGGCGGGTCCGTCCGGGAAAATGTGAAAAAGCCAGCAAAAATAAGCACTTGACACTTCGCCTCGGCGGATCAAGAAAGGCATTGTGCGATGCACCGGCAGAACGCCGGGACATGGCACCAGCCCTCTATTGACCTTACTAAGGAGTGTCACTCATGTTTGACCTTTCACAAGCCTCGGATGTCCTGTCGATCACCGACGCCGACGTGCGCCCGGTGGCTTCGCCGGCCGCCGCGCGCGCGCCGGTGCACACGCCCGTCGCCGCGGCGTCGCTCGACGCGATGCGCGAGGAGCGTCTGCCTTTCACCATCACCATTGCGAGCGACGAAGCGTCGTTGCGTGATGCCGTCGCCATGCGCCAGGCGGCCTACGGCCGGCACTTGCCGGCGCTTGCGGCCACGCTTGGCGAACCGGAGCAGAGCGACCGGGAGCCGGGAGCCATCGTGCTGGTGGCTCGGGCGCGACTCGACGGCGCAGTCCTGGGGACCATGCGTATCCAGACGAACCGTTTTGCCCCGCTGCACCTCGAAGACTCGGCACCGCTGCCGGCATGGCTTGGCTCGGCCGCGCTGGCCGAGGCAACCCGCCTGGGTGTGGTGGCAGGTCCGGTCGGGCGGGTGGTGAAGACGGCGCTTTTCAAGGCGTTCTATCAGTACTGCCTGCTTTCCGGCATCGACTGGATGGTGATCACGGCGCGTCCGCCGCTGCATCGGCAGTACGAAGCGCTGATGTTCGTCGATGTTTTCCCCTCACAGGGACTGATTCCGATGGCGCACGTGGGCGACATCGGGCACCGGGTCCTGGCGCTCGACGTGGGGCAGGCGCGCGCACGTTGGCAGGCGGCGGAGCATCCGCTGTTCGCCTACATGTGTCTCACCCATCACCCCGACTTGCGCCTGGGACTGCCGGGCATCGTTCGTGGCGACGGGGCATCGCCGGTTGAAGCCAGTGTTGGCGCGCATTTGCGGGATTTATCTTTTAGTGCCGACGAGGTACGATGCGTAGCAGCAGGCTACAGCCTGGCGGTGTAATGCCGTTATACGACAAAACGTTATCCCGTCGCATGCGTTCGGCAACTTCTGCGGCGACGGCGGTAGCGAGCAGTACGGGCAAGAGACACCTGCCCGTGCCTGCCGGGGATTCCCGGCGGCACGGGACAGGGCGGGCCCGGCCGGCGGACTTGCCGAAAGGTGAGGCCTTGCGCGGCACCGAAGGCGGGGGTGACCAACGAGATAAGGGCATAAGAGTCATATGGCGGGGGAACTCGGCAACGAGCGTGACGATCACGGCCGCAATGCGAACGATTTCGCCGACGAGTTGGCTGAGCTCACCGGTAAGCGACGCCGTTGGCGCATCACCGCGCGGCTCGACGAACTCTTTCGCAGCATTTCCCTTTACGCCGTCCCCGCAGCGATCATGCTGCTCTCGGGGATCGTGTTGCTATTCCAGGAGAGCCAATATGCCGTGCGCGGCGCGACGCCACTGAGCTTCCAGGCGCTCGGCGACGTGCCGGCCACGCTCGGTCCGCCCATGGTGCTTGGCTCGCTCGAGCGTGCGGGCGCGGTCCATCAATTCAGCACGCATTTGTCCGAGGCCCCGGTCTGGTTCCGCGTGAGCGTGCCGCCGGTGGGCGACACGGAACACACTGTCATCGAATTCCCGTCGCGCCACGCGCAGACGCTGGCCTGCTGGCGCGATCCGGCGGCCGCGCCGATCGGCCGCGCCGACCGAAGCGAAGTGAGCGGGGCGATCCGCATGTCCAAGGCCGGGTTCGCGATCGACCTCGGTCGTCTCGCCAGTCCGGTGTCGCTGCTTTGCGAGGGCACGTTCTCCGGTCCGGCGCATCTCACGCTGGTCGCGTGGCCGGCGTCGCAACTGCGCGTGTCCGAGCGGGAGTTCCATCGCAGCAACGGATTGCTCGAAGGCGGCTTGCTGACACTTTCGGCATTCGTGCTCGTCACGGCCATCATCAACAAGGAATGGCTGTACGTGCTCTTCGCCGCCTGGCTGATCGGCAACCTGCGGCTGGCCGCCAACTCGCTCGGCGCCGACACGCAATGGCTCGAGCGCGCGATCCCGACGGACTGGGACGCCCTCGTGCGCAAGGCGACCTTCGCGATCTACTACGTCCTGACGTACTCACTGTTCACGCAGCTCTTCAAACGCGAGCTGCGCGTGATCGGGCTGCGCTGGATGGTGATGGTGCTGCAATGGGCCGGCGTGGTGCTGTGCTGCGCTGCCATTGCGCTGCCTTACGCACACTTCATCCCCGTGCTCTGGACCGTGGCGGCGCTTGGCATTGCGATCGTGCTGGCGTTGCTCGTGCGCATTCTGGTGCTCACGCGCTCTCGCGTGGCGGTCTGGTACAGCGCGTCGCTGGCCATCGTGCTGTTTGCCACTTTCTCTGAAGTGATCGCCGCCGCATTCAACGCGCGGGCGCTGTCGTCTGCGCTCAACAGCGTGACGGCGGCCCTGTTCTCGAGCCTGATGGCGGCACTCGCCATCGCGGAGCAGATGCGACTGGAACACAAGGGCAAGCTCGAGGCGCAGACCGAACTGCGCAATGCCTACGACGTGACGCCTGTCGGTCTGTTCACGCTCAACGATCAAGGCGTGTTCGTGCGTGGCAACGCCGCTTTGCACACCATGCTGGGCATTCCGAACACCGAGGGGCGCGCGTATCGCTGGGACCAGTACTTCGGCCAGAACACATGGCGTATGCTGCTCGACATGGCGCAGAACAGCGACGAGTCCGAGCTCGAGATCCTGTCGCTGCCGCGCGACGACGGGCGGGTGAGCCGGTACCTCGTCAAGGCCATCTTCTCCGCCGGACGCATCGAAGGCTCGTTGCAGGACATCACCGAACGCGCCCGCACGATGGAGCAGTTGCGGTATCTCGCCGAGAACGATCCGCTCACGGGGGTATCGAACCGGCGCGGGATCGAGAAGGCGCTTGCGGAGGCGATCCGGACGCTGTCCGATACGCGACCGGCGGCGCTGGCGTATCTGGATCTCGACCGCTTCAAGCTGGTGAACGACCTCTTCGGGCATGCGGCGGGCGACGAAGTGCTGCGCCAGGCCTGCGACCGGATGCGGGCACGGTTGTCGCTGGATCAGAGCGTGGGGCGCACCGGCGGCGACGAGTTCATCGTGGTGTTTCGCGATGCGACGATCAAGGAAGCTGCGGCCGTGACCCGGCGTCTGGTCGATGCCATCGCGGGAGAGCCCTATCAAATCGGCGAACGCGCGTTCCAGGTGCGCGCGTCGGCCGGCGTGATCGAGCTCACTGCCGACATGCGCGTGCCGGACGCGATTTCGTCCGCGGACCGGGCCTGCCGCGAAGCCAAGAAGGGGCGTCGCGAACTGGTCGTGTACGAGCGCGGTGCCGCGGCGTTCCGGGAGCGGCTGGCCGAATTGCGTCTGATCGACGCGCTCGACGCCGGTCTGACGCCCAACACGTTGTTTCTCGAGATGCAGCCGATCATGGAGATGGCGTCGCCGGGCGACTCCCTCAACTTCGAGGTGTTGCTGCGCATGCGTGACGCCGACGGCAACATCGTGCCTGCCTCGCGCGTCATCAGTGCGGCCGAGGAGAACGGCACCATCGGCATGATCGACAAATGGGTGCTCACGAACACGCTGACCTGGATCGATACGCATCGCGAGCAGTTGGGCAAGACGCGGTTCGTCTGTGTGAACCTGTCCGGTGCATCGCTCAACGACGAGCATTTCGTACGCGACATCTTCGCCACGCTGGCCGCGCACGAGCGCGCGGTTGCCCTGTTGTGCATCGAAATCACCGAGACGGTGGCGTTGCACGATCTGGACAATACGCGCCGCTTCGTCGACCGCATCCATCAACTGGGCGGGCGCATTGCGCTCGACGACTTCGGTGCGGGCTTCAGTTCGTTTTCCTACCTCAAGGATCTCGCGGTCGACGCCATCAAGATCGACGGCGCCTTCGTCAAGAGCATGGCGGCGCACCCGGCCAACCTGGCCATCGTCGAGGCGATCGTGGCGCTGGCCAAGAATTTGGGGATCCGAAGCGTGGCGGAATGGGTGGAAGACGCCGCGACGCTCGAAGCCCTCTCGGAACTCGGTGTGGATTATGTGCAGGGCTTTCTCATCGCCCGCCCGCAGACGCCCGAGGCCATTCTGGCGGCGGATTCGGCGGCGAGTTTCGTTCGCGATCCGGAACTCGCCACATTGCTCGTCGAACTGGGTCAGGCGTTCTATCCGCGCCCTGGCAGCAGCGCAACGCTGCATTGAGCGACCCCGCGGATCCCGTCGTTTGGTGCATCGATCGGTGATCCGCGTGGCGAATTGTCTGTATTTCCCACAATGCTGTATTTCACCGCCAATTGCCCATTTTGCGTGGGGACGTGCCGTACAATCTGGCGAAAACCCGCATGTACACAGGGTTTCGGTGTCAAGCGATTTCGCCGTGGACGTCGTTGGGACGTAACCCGAAGTAAGATTTCCAGTTGGAATAAATCTTGTCCGGGGCGAAGCTCGGGTGGCAGAATTTGTCCATCGACGTGATGGGGCAACGCTCCATGAACCGACGAGTCGTTTCCGCATGCGGGGGGAAACGTGAAATTCGACAAGGCTCGTCGGGGGTTCCATCAAGACAGACACGCGATATGCAACGGGGTTAGGACCGGCGTCATCCATGCGATGGCGTTGGCGCAAACGGATGACCTAACCAAGAACAATGACAATGATCTCGACTTTTCTGAAGCTCGTTTACCGCTACAGCCATTCGGCGCAGTGGCGGCATAACGAGCGGCTGTGGCCGCACGCGCGTATCGAGCGCGACGCCATGGGAGCCATCGAGCGCTTTACGTGGCGCGGGCGCAATGTGCCGCTCGCGCGGCGCGCCGAACTGCAGCGCCTGCGACGTTTTCCCTGCCATCTCATCGCCAGCGGTCCGTCGATTGCCGAGATCGATTACGACGCGTTGCCGATGCATCACGTCATGGGCGTGAATGGCGCCATCGCGCTTACCGAGCGCGCCGCGGTCAAATTCGATTACTACTGCATCCTCGATGCGGGCTTCGTGCGCCAGCGCCCGGATCTTGCGCGGCGCATCGTGGCACGCGATCTCGTGCTGTTCGTCACGCCGGTGGTGTTGGCCCGCTTGCTGGAAATGTTTCCGTCGTCGGCATTCGGGTGCCGTTTCTATCTCGTGGACGATATTTTCAAGCGCGGCATGGAGGCGGCGAGTACCCCCCGCACGCTACGCGCGAATGCGCGGGTCGCCGCGAGTTCGACGTTTCTCGGCGACGACGGCCGTCTCGGCTTCAGCTTCGACATCGACAACGGTTTCTTTCATGGCGGCACCGTGGCGTATTTCGCGCTTCAGGTGGCGACGTGGCTCGGTTTTACCGAAATCTATCTCCACGGCGTTGACTTGCGGCAGGCCGCGCAAACGCCGCGCTTCTACGAGACGATGCAAACCCGCGCACCGACCCAGCTGGACGCCGAATTCGCCGATCTTATCGAACCGTCCTTCCGTCATGCGTCGGAAATTCTGCGTGCGCGCGGCGTGCGCGTCGAGAATCTCTCGAGCACCAGCGCCCTGGGCGAAGACATTTTTGCGAAGGTCGACTGGCGCTCGCTGCGTCGTCGCAATCTGAGCCTGGTCGTGCCGAATGAGGCGGTACTGGCCTCGATGGCCGCGACGGACGCCGGCACGACATCGCCCCGTCGTTCCACCGGCACGCACGGTCACGCGTAACGAAGTGCTGCGGGCTCAGCCATGTTGCCGCCCCAGGGTGACAGGGCCGCCGCGCCGCGGCCTACCTGATACAATCGCACTCCGGGTTTTCCTGAAGCATGAGCGATTATGGGGTTTGGCTGGTTCGGACTGTCGACGTTTTGGTTGCTGGCACTTTGCTGGCCTGGCGTACGGGGTCTGCTTGGCGGTGAGATACGGATCTTCGGCCCCGGCACACTCCGCATGCTGCTTGGCGTTCCGCTCGCGATGGTGTCGAGCGCCACGCTCGCCGCGCTCACGGGCGGCGACGGCAATACGGCTGGCGGCAGCGTCGGCCAATCGCTCTCTCACGGCCTGCACGTCGCATTGGGCGGTACGCTCGCGATGGGCGTTGCGGGCCTCGTCCTGTTGTTTTCCATTCCGATGGTCTTCGGCACCACCTGGTGGGGCATGTTCATGCGCCGTCGTCCCGATGACGGCGGCGTCGACGAGCCGTCCTACGAAACACGTCTCGACGGCGCGACCCGTGAACCGGTGCGCGGTATGTCGCGCGCGGCGTTCGATATCGGCGAGCGGGGCGAGCGCGCGCAGCGGTATCAACCGACACTCGGGCAAGGGCACCACAACGTCGGCAGCCTGACGGAAGCGCCGGTGCCGCGTCGTCGCGGTCTGGCCGCGCAGCCGCGATGGAAGCTTTCCGACGAAGAGCGCGCGCGTCTGGACGCGATGCAGCCACCGCCGTTGGCGCCGCGCGGCGCGCCGCGTGCGGAGCCCGCCTTCGCAAGGACACCTCGGGGCGTGGCCACCCCGGGCAAGGGCGTGTCCGCGACTCGACCGGGCGTCGCGGCGGTGACCGGCGCAGTGGCGAGTGTCGGTGCTTCAGCCTCCGCAGGCGCGCGTGCTGTGCCGTCACGAGGCAGTTACGCATCGGACGACAGCGTTGGCGATGCCCTGCGCGTGTCCGAGTTCGTGCGTCGCGAACCCGGCTTGCCCGCACGAGATACGCGTACCGCGTCGCCGGCAGCAGCGCCCCAGGGTGGGCCCCGCACGTCGGGTGCCGTGAACGTACCCGGCGTATCCAATGCCGCTGCCGCGCCCAATTCGGCTGCGCCCAACGCATCTGCCGATCCGCTGCATTCCACGTCGATTCCCGGTGTGAGCGGATATCGCCGTCCGGTTGGCATGGCGCCCGCGCATTTGCGAGGCACGATCGTCCACAGTCCGTTCCGCAAGCCTCAGCTGGGGCTCGAAGACGTGCCGCCGCGCGGCGCGGCCCCCATGGCGTTGCGCGCCCGCGAGGCGGCCGCGCCGCCGACGTCTGCGCAGACCATGCCGGCAGATGATGCGGTGGCGACGTCCGGAGCACCTGCCGTCGACGCACGGCCGGCGCCGCCGCCGGCCGCCCCTGTGATTCGTGGGGCCGCTCGGTGGTCGGCCACGGATGCGGCGACACCACTGTCTTCCGAATTCGCGGCGTTCTCACCCGTTGAACTGTCGAGCGGGGATGCCGGGACCGGCGCCAACGTGCTGCCGCCGGCACCGACACCCGAAATGCTGGCGCAGCAGGAAGCGGCGCGCGAAGCCGAGCGCCTGGCCGCGCGTGAGGCTGAACTGGCAGCGTTGGCGCACGCCAGGGCGATGGCTGCGTTGCGGGATGAGGCGCAGGCCTTGCTTCGCGACTTGCGCGAGTGGACGTCGGCCGACGTACCGCCACACGCGGATGCCGCGAGCCGCGCGCTCGACGTGCCTGACGTCTCGTCCGTGACCGCGGGAACGCCGGTCGTCGATGCGCCCGACGCGCCGTCGACGGAAATACCTGTCGAACTGCCGCGCCCCTTCGTTTTTGCCGATGTGCCGGCGAGCGTGGAACCTGTCGATGCGCGTCAACGCGCTGCCGTGCCCACGCCGAGCCCGTCGTATGTCGCTTCGGACGTGAGGGACTTGTCCCAGGCATTGCCAGCACTGGTGCCGGGCGCAGCCCCCGGCGAGCTCCCCGATGCGCTGTCCGACGCGCTGCCCGTAGCGCTATCCGACGCAATTCCCGCTGACGCCGCCGAGGCGAAGCCGGTGACAGATCCGCACGACGAGGGGGAGGGCGGCGCATCGAAGCCGCATTATGTCCTGCGCGCGGACGGCACCTGGGCGCGCGCCGACGAGACACCGGTGTCGCTGCACACGACTTCGCCGGCGGTTCAGGTCTCGCCGGTAGTCGCCACGCCCGACGCGGCGCCGCCGATCTTGTCGTCCCCGGCAGTTCCCGCCATCCCGTCGTTCGCCGCCGCGAGCGCGGCTGAGCCGCCGAGCGCCAGTTTTTCATCGGACACGCCCTACGAATTGCCGTCTCCGCGTGTGCCCGTCGATTACGACCTGCCGCCGCTCGACCTCCTTGCGCCGGCCACGTCGCAGGACGTGGCGAGCGTCGTGTCCGACGAATCCCTGGCTGCGGTGAGCCAACTGATCGAACAGCGCCTGGCCGAATTCAAGGTGCCGGTCACGGTGGTGGGCGCGTCGGCCGGCCCGGTCATTACTCGTTTCGAGGTGGAACCGGCGGTGGGCGTGCGCGGCGCCCAGGTCGTCGGTCTGATGAAGGATCTGGCGCGGGCCCTGGGCGTCACGTCGATCCGCGTGGTCGAGACCATTCCGGGCAAGACCTGCATGGGGCTCGAACTGCCGAATGCGCAGCGCCAGATGATCCGCCTGTCGGAGATTTTGAGGGCCTCGGCGTTTGACGCACATCGTTCGCGTCTCGCGTTGGCGATGGGCAAGGACATCACCGGGGAGCCGGTCGTGGCGGATCTGGCGCGCGCGCCCCACTTGCTGGTGGCCGGCACGACCGGCTCGGGCAAGTCGGTCGCCGTCAACGCGATGATCCTCTCGTTGCTCTACAAGGCGACGCCGGACGACGTTCGGCTCATCATGATCGACCCGAAGATGCTCGAGCTCTCGGTCTACGGCGGCATCCCCCACTTGCTGGCGCCGGTCGTCACCGACATGAAGCAGGCCGCGCATGCCCTGAACTGGTGCGTGGGAGAAATGGAAAAGCGCTATCGCCTGATGTCGGCGCTCGGCGTGCGCAACCTGGCGGGCTACAACGAGAAGATCGACGCGGCACGCGCGGCGGGCGAGAAGGTGAGCAATCCGTTCTCGCTCACCCCCGACGCCCCCGAGCCGCTTGACCGTCTGCCGTTCATCGTGGTGGTCATCGACGAGCTTGCCGATCTCATGATGGTGGCGGGCAAGAAGATCGAAGAACTGATCGCGCGACTGGCGCAAAAGGCGCGCGCGGCGGGCATTCACCTGATTCTCGCCACGCAGCGACCGTCGGTCGACGTCATCACGGGGCTCATCAAGGCGAACATTCCGACGCGTGTTGCGTTCCAGGTCTCGTCGAAGATCGATTCGCGCACGATCCTCGATCAGATGGGCGCGGAGTCGCTGCTCGGTCAGGGCGACATGCTGTTCCTGCCGCCCGGTACCGGGTATCCACAGCGCGTGCACGGGGCGTTCGTGGCGGACGACGAAGTGCACCGGGTCGTGCAGCACTGGCAACAGTACGGCGAGCCGGACTACGACGAGGCGATTCTCGCGGGCGATCCGGGCGATGCGGCGTCGGCCGATCTCTTCGGCGAGACGTCGGGCGACGCCGAGGCCGATCCGCTGTACGACGAGGCTGCCGCATTCGTGCTCAATTCCCGCCGCGCATCGATTTCCGCCGTGCAGCGCCAGTTGCGCATCGGCTACAACCGTGCGGCGCGCTTGATCGAGCAGATGGAGACCGCCGGGCTCGTCAGTCCGATGGGGCGAAACGGGGCGCGCGAAGTGATCGTCTCCGGCGACTAATCCGCGTCGCTTACATCTACCTTACGACCCGCCGCCCGAGTCGAACTCTTTGGCACTCCGTGCCGATGTCCAGACACGCGCCGTACAAGGCGCGTGCCACAAAACCCTCCGGAAACCCGCGCCAAATGGCGATAGCAACGCGTAAACCCGCGTCCCGGTAGGGGTATTCCCGCCTTTGCGCGCGAAACTCAGCGAACACATAATCGGCGCGCTAGGTTGGTCGTTCGAAGCGTGCGTTACGGGTATCGCCCTGACACGAAATACAACACCGGGGCGGTGCAGCGGGGCTGTGAGATCCCGTGCGCATGCATTCCTCGGCAGGGCCTGCGACATCAGGAAATCGCAAGAGAAAAGCGTCATACCGAAACGCATCGCACCGAAGGAGACCCTTATGCAATTCCGATTCAAGCTCATGGCCGGCGCTGTGGCGTTCGCCCTGTCCGCCTCGATGGCCATCGCGGCCGATCCGATCAAGATCGGCGTGTCCGGCCCGTTCACCGGCGGCTCGTCGTCGATGGGCGTTTCCATGCGCGATGGCGTACGTCTGGCCGCTGCGGAGATCAACAAGTCGGGCGGCGTGCTCGGTCGTCAGATCGTGCTGGTCGAGCGCGACGAAGAAGCCAAAAACGAGCGTGGCGTACAAGTGGCGCAGGAGCTGATCAACAAGGAGAAGGTGGTCGCCACCGTCGGCTTCATCAATACCGGCGTGGCACTGGCGTCGCAGCGCTTCTATCAGGACGCCAAGATTCCGGTGTTCAACAACGTGGCCACGGGCACGGTCATCACCGAGCAGTTCAAGCCGCCCAAGTATCCGGATAACTATGTCTTCCGCAATTCGGCCAAGGACAGCATCCAGGCGCCGATGATCGTGGAAGAGGCGATCACGCGTCGCGGCTTCAAGAAGCCGGCGATTCTGGCGGACTCGACGAACTATGGGCAACTGGGTCGCGAGGATCTCGAAAAGGCGCTCAAGGCCAAGGGCATCACGCCGGTGGCCGTCGAGAAGTTCAACATCAAGGACGTCGACATGACGGCCCAGTTGCTCAAGGCCAAGCAGGCCGGCGCCGACGTGATTCTCACGTACGGCATCGGACCTGAGCTCGCGCAGATCGCGAACGGCATGGGCAAACTCGGCTGGAAGCTGCCGCTCGTGGGCAGCTGGACGCTGGCGATGGCGAACTACATCGACAACTCGGGTGCGAACGGCGAAGGTGCGCGCATGCCGCAGACGTTCATCCAGGAGCCGAACACGCCCAAGCGCAAGGCCTTCATCGACGCCTACCTGGCCATGTTCAAGCCGAAGAACAATCGCATCGATTCGGCGGTCTCGGCCGCGCAGGGCTACGACTCGGTCTATCTGCTGGCCGCGGCCATCAAGCAGGCCGGCACGACCGATGGCCCGAAGGTGCGCGCGGCGCTCGAAGATCTGAAGACGCCGGTCGAGGGCGTGGTCACGACCTACGATCATCCGTTCACGCATGACGATCACGATGCCATTACCGCCAATATCCCGGTGATGGGCGAGGTGAAGGGTGGCCGAGTCGTGTACGCGTACGACACCGATCTGAAGGCCGGCAGCAAGGTTCGCGAGAAGGCCTCGAAGTAACCGGGCGTCGTCCCGACGCTGCACCTTGCAGCCATGACGGGTGAACGACGGCGCGCGCCGCTCGTGACCCGGGCCCCTGGCAACGGGGCGTCCGGGAGCGGCACGCGCGCCGTCTTTGCACCCGCGCCAGACGCCGGCACGCGGGACCGGCGCGCGGCACATGCATTGAATGCCTCCCGTGCATCGCTCGTAGGCTCGCACTCGCGAGAGAGGACCGCATGACCATCCTGATTCAACTCATCTACAGCGGTATCGCGCTGGGGATGATCTACGCCGTGATCGCCTTCGGTTACCAACTGACGTTCGCGACGTCCGGCACCCTGAACTTCGGCCAGGGCGAGGCGCTCATGCTCGGCGCACTGGTCGGCCTGACCCTGGTGGAAACGCTCGGACTGAACTATTGGCTCATGATCCCCATCGTCTGCCTGTTCGGCCTGGTGCAAGGCGCCTTCGTCGAGCGCATCGGCGTGAAGCCGGCCTTGCGCATCAAATCGGAGTTCGGCTGGATCATGTCCACCATTGCGCTGGGCATCATCTTTCGCAACGTCGCCGAAAATCTCTGGGGCCGCGACGACCTGAAGTTCCCGTCGCCGCTGCCGGAGTCGCCGATCAAGCTCATGGGCGCGAACGTCCTGCCGATGGAACTGCTTGTCGTGGTCGGCGCGCTGCTCATGATGGCGGCCGTCGAGCTCTTCAATCGTCGCTCCATCTACGGCAAGGCGGTCGTGGCCACGGCCAACGACCGCGACGCGGCCGGACTCATGGGCATCAACACGAGTCTCGTGATCACGTTCTCGTACGCGCTGTCGTCGATGGCCGCCGCATTTGCCGGCGTGCTCGTGGCGCCACTCACGCTGACCGGCGCCACCATGGGGGCCGTGCTCGGCCTGAAGGCATTCGCCGTGGCGATCATCGGCGGTCTGTCGAGCGGCATGGGCGTGCTCGTGGGCGGCCTGATCCTCGGCGTGGCGGAGACGACCACCGCGTTCTACATTTCGACCGGCTACAAAGACGTGCCGGGTCTCGTACTGCTGCTGCTTGTGCTGGCCGTGAAGCCGGCGGGCCTGTTCGGCAAGACCGCCATCAAGAAGGTGTAACCATGACCGCACAGTCCTCCCATGCACGCGGGGCCGCCGACACCGGCAGCCTGCGCGTGACCACGAAGCTCGCGGCGATCGTGGGTATCGTCGCGCTGTTCGGCTTCCCCGTTGCCGTCAGCAATCCGTACTACATCCACATGATCGAAACGATCATGATCTATGCGATCCTGCTCTTCGGGCTGGATATCGTCGTGGGTTATACGGGGCAGGTATCGCTGGGCCATGCCGGGTTGTTCGGTATCGGCGCATACGTGGCGGGGGTTTTCTTCGCCAAGCTCGGGCTGTCGTTCTGGTTCGCGCTGCCGGCGGCCATTCTGATTACGGCGGCGTTCGGGGCGATTCTCGCGTTGCCGGCATTACGCGTGATCGGCCCGTATCTTGCCATGGTGACGCTCGCCTTCGGCACCATCATCCAGATTCTCATCAACGAGATGGACTTCCTGACGTCGGGGCCGATGGGCATCACGCTCACGAAGCCGGTCATCGGCGGGCATCCGATCGACGAAGTCGAGTACTACTGGCTCGTCGCGGTGCTGCTGCTCGTCAGTATTCTCGTGGCGCACCGGATTCTGAAGTCGCACCTCGGCCGCGCCTTCGAAGCGTTGCGCGACTCGCCGGTGGCGTCGGACTGCATGGGCGTGTCGGTGTACCGCTACAAGGTCTACGCGTTCGTGATCAGCGCCGGTTTCGCGGGGCTGGCGGGAAGTCTCTACGCCTATTCGGAGCAGTACATCTCGCCGAATACGTACAACTTCGAACTCACGATCCTGTTCCTGCTGGCCGTGATCATGGGCGGGCGCAAGACCCGCTCCGGTTCGCTGCTGGGTGCGGCGATCATTGTGCTGCTGCCGCAACTGCTTGACGACATCGGCATCTTCCGTATCGTTGCCACGGTCATCGCGGCGTTGACGACGGTGGTCGCCGTGACGGCGATTGCCAAGGCGCGCACCACGCTGGCCAAGGCCGCCGTGCCGGTCGTCGGCACCGTGGGGCTGGCCGCGGTGACATGGTGGCTCGACAGCATCACGGACTGGCGTCTGACGATCTTCGGTCTGATGATTCTGTTTGTCGTGTACTACCTGCCCGACGGCATCGTGGGCTTCCTGCGCTCGCGTATTCTGCATCGCCGCCGCACGCTTTCGGTCTTGGCCACGCAAGTCGACGAATCGGCCGGCGGCGACACCGATCCGGTGCTCATGGCGGCGGCAAGCGGTCCGGACGAACTGCTCAAGGTGCGCCAATTGCTCATGCAGTTCGACGGCCTCAAGGCACTCAACCAGGTGGATCTCACCGTCAGGCGCGGCACGATCCATGGGCTGATCGGCCCGAATGGATCGGGCAAGAGCACCATGATGAACGTGCTCACGGGCATTTACGTGCCGACCGCCGGCAGCATCGAGTTTGCGGGACAGTCGCTCGCGGGCCGCACGTCGTCGGACATCGCGCTCTCGGGCGTGGCGCGCACGTTCCAGAACGTGCAGTTGTTCGGAGAAATGACGGCGCTCGAGAACGTGCTCGTCGGGCTGCACCATACGTTCGCTTCCACGCTGGTCGACGTGTCGCTGCGATTGCCGCGCTACAAGCGCGAGGAAACCGGGGCCCGGGCGCGGGCGATGCGATTGCTGGAGTTCGTGGGGCTGGCTTCGCTGGCCGACGAGGAAGCGCGCAACCTGCCGTACGGCAAGCAGCGTCTTCTGGAGATCGCGCGTGCGTTGGCGCTCGATCCGCGCCTGTTGCTGCTCGACGAACCGGCGGCCGGCCTGACCGCGCCGGACATTCGCGAGTTGCTGGCGATCATTCGCAAGATTCGCGACCACGGCATCACGGTCATTCTCATCGAGCACCACATGGACGTGGTGATGAGCACCTGCCAGACCGTGTCGGTCCTGGACTTCGGGCAGAAGATCGCCGAAGGGCTCCCGGCACAGATCCAGGCCGACGAGAAAGTGATCGAAGCGTATCTGGGCGGCGCATCGACGACGCACTGACGACATCAACGGAACCCCTATGCTTTCCATTCGTAATCTGCAGGCGGGCTACGGCAAAGTGCAGGTGCTGCACGGCATCGACATCGATGTGCCGAGCGGCCAGGTCGTCACGCTCATCGGCTCGAACGGCGCCGGCAAGACGACCACCATGCGCGCCGTGTCCGGGATGATCAAACCCACGTCGGGCGAAATCACGCTGGGCGACAAGCGTATCGACGGACTCGATTCGCATCGCATCGCAAAGCTCGGGCTGGCGCACTCGCCGGAAGGGCGTCGCGTGTTCGCGACCATGTCGGTGACCGACAACCTGCGTCTGGGCGCCTTCCCGCGCCTGACAGGCAGTCGCCCGCGCGGCGATGTCGCCGCCGATCTGGAGCGTGCGATGGACCTGTTCCCGCGGTTGAAGGAGCGGCGCAATCAGTTGGCCGGCACACTCTCGGGCGGCGAGCAGCAAATGCTCGCGATGGCGCGCGCGGTCATGTTGCGCCCGGATATCGTGCTGCTCGACGAGCCGTCGATGGGGCTGGCGCCGATTCTGGTCGATGAAGTCTTTCGCATCATCGGCAACCTGAAGGCGGAGGGCGTGACGATGCTGCTCGTGGAGCAGTTCGCCGCCGCGGCGCTGGCGGTGGCCGATTACGGCTACGTGCTGGAGAACGGCAGCATCTCCGTGCATGGTCCGGCCGAGAGCCTGCGCAACGACGACAAGGTGCGTGCCGCCTACCTCGGCGGCAGTCACTGAGCCGCTCAGCGGTTGACGTCGACCACCACGCGGCCGTGGATTTCGCCTCGGACGATGCGTTGCGCGACGACAATGGCGTCGGCCAGGCCGACGTCATGCGACATCCCGCCTAGCTTTTGCGGTTCGAGGTCGTGCGCGAGGCGCTGCCAGGCTTCCTCGCGCAATTCGCGCGGCGCCATCACGCTGTCGATGCCGTGCAGCGTGACGCCGCGCAGAATGAATGGCGCCATGTTCGCCGGAAAATCCATGCCCTGCGCAAGTCCGCATGCGGTGGCGACGCCGCCGTAGCGCAATTGCGCGATTGCGTTGACGAGCGTGTGTGAGCCGACCGAGTCGACCACGGCCGCCCAGCGTTCCTTTTGCAGCGGCTTGCCCGGCTCGGACAACAGGCGCCGGTCGATGACTTCGGCCGCGCCGAGCGCCTGAAGATACTCCGCCTCGTGGAGCTTGCCGGTCGAGGCCACCACGCGATAGCCGAGCGAACTCAGCAGCGCGACGGCCACCGAGCCGACGCCGCCCGAGGCGCCGGTCACGAGCACGTCGCCGTGATGCGGCACGACACCGCTGCGCTCCAGCGCCATGACCGAGAGCATGGCGGTGTAGCCGGCCGTGCCGATGATCATGGCGTCGCGCGACGAGAAACGCTCGGGCAATTTCACCAGCCAGTCGCCTCGCAGCCGGGCCTTTTGCGCGAGGCATCCCCAGTGAGTTTCGCCAACGCCGTAGCCGTTGAGCACCACGCGCTCGCCCGGACGCCACGCGGCGTGCTTCGAGGCGAGCACCGTCCCGGCCCCGTCGATGCCGGCCACCATGGGCCATGACCGCACGACCGGCGCCTTGCCGGTAATCGCGAGTCCGTCCTTGTAGTTGACGGTGGAGTAGTCGATCGCGACCAGGACGTCGCCATCGGCGGGCAGCGCATCGTCATCCAATGCCGCCACGGCCGCGTGCGTCTTGCCGTCGGATTGGGTCAGCAGAACCGCATTGAACATGTCATGTGTCTCCGAAGCGCGGCGAGTGCGCGCGGTTGGGGGGCGAATCGCTTCAGGCGGTCGCGTCCATGTCGCCGACCGCGAGCGAGCCGAGACTGCCTGCGTTGAACGCGGCGGCCCCGAGCGCCGGCGTCGATCCCAAGGCCATCGGCGCCTGAATGATTGGCGTCGACAGGCCGGGCCGCCGGGTGATGCGTAGCGTTGGGGACATGGACGGTCTCGCTCAGAAGGTCGATGCCAGTTCGCGCAGCGCGTCGAACGTCTCGTGGAGCTCGGCGCGCAGCACGCCGACGAGCTCTGCTGCCGGCATGGCGCGGGCAAGCGGCGCGGCTTGTCCGGCCCACTGCGCGGCATAGTCGTGATTGCCCTTGGCCTTTGCCGCCGCGTTGATCGCCTTTCCGGCATCGTAGGCCACCGGATAGGCCGGGAGATCAGGGCGCTCGGCCTTTTGCTCGAGTGCATATAGCCGATTGACGAAACCACGCGCCGGACGTCCGGAGATGGCGCGAATCAGTGCCGTGCGCGGTGGCTGTCCGACGCAAAGGCGTTCGCGATACGCGGCATCTGCCGACGATTCCGGACAGGCAACGAAGGCAGTGCCGAGTTGCGCGGCCTGTGCGCCGAGCGCCAGCACCGCGGCGATGCCCGCGCCGTCCATGATGCCGCCCGCGGCGATCACGGGCACCGAGGTGTGCGTGACGACCAGCCGCACAAGCGCCAGCGTCCCCAGTTGCTCGTCGTCGGTCGGCACGCGATCGCCGAGATCCTCGAAGCGGCCGCGGTGACCGCCGGCCTCGTATCCTTGCGCGACGATGGCGTCGATACCCGCCGCCTCGATCTCCCGGGCCTCGGCGAGGTTCGTGGCCGTGGCGAACAGCAGGATGCCGGCCGCATGCAGGGCGTCGATCTTCTCCTGCGACGGCAGCCCGAAATGGAAGCTCACAACCGCCGGACGTTCCTCGAGCAGCATGGCGAACATGGCATCGTCGGCCACGAAGCTTTTGTAAATCTCGCTCAGTGCCGCCGGCGCGGTGGCGCCGAAGTGCGCGAATTCCGGGGCGAGATAGGCCAGCCAAGCGGCGTCGCGCGACGCGTCGAGCGTGGCCGGCGCATGGCAGAACACGTTGACGTTGAACGGCTTACGGGTCAGGGCGCGAGTGTCATGAATGGACTTGCGTGCAGCATCGGCGTTGACCGAAGCCACGCCCAGCGAGCCGAGCCCGCCAGCATTGGAGACGGCGGCCGCCAGCGCGGGGGTGCTGGTGCCGGCCATCGGCGCCTGGATGATCGGCGCGAGCAGGCCGAGTCGTTCGATGAGCGCGCGATTGCGCGAGCGGGAAGCGGTGGAGCTAGGCATGACGATCTGCACCTTTGAGTGTTCAATGGGGGGGACAGCGGCAGTGACAGCAGGCGGTATGTCCACTATGGCATACGCCCGACGCGGTAAAAGATACCACTTAAATGCATCTTTATGTCGACGCCCCCAGGAATTTGCAGGGCCGATCGCTGGCGCTGCGCAGCGCGTCGACGTTGCTGCCGATCGTCACATGCCGCTGTTCTCCGGCGCATTCGGGGTGTCGATGTCTTCGTCGGCGGGCGGACCGCCCATCAAATCGGCCGCGCGCGAACGCAGCATGTCGGCCCGACGAAAGTAGCCGACGACGGTCGCGACGCTCGTATGCCCCGTCATCGTCATGGTTTCGGCCAACGGGACCTGTTGGAGCGCCGCTTCGGTGACGAAACCCGCCCTGAGCGAATGCGCGGAGAAGTTGCCGTTCAGGCCGGCGAGCGTGCACCGCTCGCGGACGATGTCGCGCACCGCCGCCTCTGACAGCGCGTCGCCGAGGTGCCCGCCCCGGCGCACCCGGCGGAAGATCGGACCTTCGACGATCCCCGCGGCGGCAAGCCAATCGGTAAGCGCGGCCGCGGCGGCACCGGTCACGGGCTTTTCGTTTTCCGGGAGATCGGCACCTTGCTGATTGGTTTTCGACCACCCGAGCGTATAGACATAGCGGTCCGGCGCCACGCGGCGGACGTTCTCGCAGGTGGCACGAACGACTTCGGAGCGGCGCCGTCCGCCGCTCGCCCAGGCGAACAGCAGCAAGGCTCGGTCGCGTTTGCCGCGCAGCGAGTCGTCGCACGTGTCAAGCAGCGCGCGCAGTGGCTCCCGGGTCAAGGCGTCCTTTTTGGCTGGCCGCGCGCCGCGCCTGGCGTAGGCGCGCCGCGTTTTCGCGAGCAATTCCCGCACGACGGGTTCGGCACACGGGTTCGGCAGATCGCGCGACGTGTGCAGTTTGGCCATGACGCTCAGACGGTGAAGGAGGGTGGCGAGCGCCGGGGGACCCGCCCGCGCCTTGAGGCCCTGCGAGACAAGTGCCACATCGAGCGCTTCGGGCATCGCCGTGCGCAAACCCTGTTTGCTCTGATGCACGGCGTGATCCACGACGAACTGGATGATGACGGCGGGCGGCAACGGCGTCGGCAAGGCTTCCCCGTAACGTAGTCGATACCAGCCCAGCCAATAGCGCATGGCTGATTGATAACTGAGTCGCGTATTCGCGGAGTCGCCTTCCCGGGCGAGCGCCTGAGCGGCTTTGCGGGCATCGTCGTTCAGCTTGCCCGGATCGAGGACCTCGGGCAGTTTCTCGCCGGATGTGACGCTTGCAACCGCGTCGGATGCGGATGGGGAAGCCGACGGGCCGGAATCAATGATTTTTCTACCGAACATATGATTTCATATGTAACATGTAATTAATATAACGCACAAAGCAAATAAGTCACGATAATCTTCCATTATCGAGGGTTATTTGGCAATGCCAACGAAATCAAGGAGTGCTGCGTCATGACTACGTCTCAAGGCTTGAAATCCGCCGCGATCGCACCGTCGTCCCGAGCGGGTGGGCGCGGTATCTCCGAGCAGGATGTGTGGGCCGCAGCCGATGCGTTGCTGATGCAAGGGCAGCGCCCCACCATCGAGCGCATTCGTCTACAGTTGGGACGGGGATCGCCGAATACCGTGAGCCCATATCTCGATGCCTGGTTCGCGGGGCTCGGCACACGTTTGCAGGGCGGTGGCGCGGCCATGTCCAGACTGCCGGAGGGCGTTTCGATGCCCGATACGGTGGCTCGCGCGGCGATTGATTTGTGGACGCTCGCGCTGGAGGAGAGCCGGGCTGTACTGGCGCAAGAGGCGGCCGAGCGCCGGGCGGCGCTCGATGCCCGTGAGGCGGAACTGGCTTCTGAGCGTGAAGCGTTGGTGCAGGCGCGCGCCGTCCTGCACGAGCGCATCGCGGCGGCGGAGACGGCGGCGGCCGATGCCCGTCAGGCGCGAGACGAAGCGCAAGCGCAGGCACGTCGCGCCGAGGCGCAGCTCATCGATTCGCAGGCCGATGCGGTGGCCTCCCGGCAAGCACTCTCCGCGGCGCGCGACGCGATGCAGGCATTGCAGGAAGTGCACGCGGGTCAGCGCGCAGGTTGGGACGCCGAGCGTGTCCGGCTCACCGAGCGCGCCGAGGCCAACGAGCGACGGCTCATGCTGGAGCTCGATGCGGCGAGAGCGTCTGTCAAGTCGCTTCAGCAGGAGCGCCGTCAGGTGCAGCGAGAGTTGCAGGAGGCGCAGGCCAGTCTTGCCGCCATGACGGAGGCGCAACACGAGATGCGGTCGGCCAAGGCATTGCAGGATGCGGTGATCGCGCGTTTGCGCGAGCAGGTGACGACGCAGGAAGCGCTCGCCGCCGCGTACCAGTCGATGCTGTCGGCGTCGGCGTCGACGGGCGTCGGCATTGCGCGCGGCCCGACGCCGGGGCGCAGGCGCCGGTCAGGCGCCGCGAGCGCGGCGGCGACGTCAGTCTTGCGACGGGCGCGAAGGGGATGATGCGCGCGGTGAGGTCAGCGCCAGCGCAGGCGCATCGGCCTGCCAGCCGCCGCCCAGCGCCCGGAATGTCGCCACCGCGGCACGGGCATTGTCAGCCTGTGCCCGCGCGTCGGCATCGCGCACGGTCAGTAGTTGTCGGTCGGCGTCGAGCACTTCATACAGGCTGACCGCTCCCCCCGTGTAGGCCGCTTGCGCGCTGTCGCGTGCGCGCGTCTGCGCGTCCACCGCCTTGGCCAGATCCTTGCGCTGTTGCTCGATCTCCACGAGGGTGACGATGGCGTTTTCCACATCCTCGGTGGCGTGCAGCATGGCCAACCGGTACTCGGCCAGGGCCTCGGCATTGGCGCCGCGTGCCTGCGCGACTTCGGCGTCGATCCGGCCAAAGTCGAACAGTCTCCAGCGCAGGCCCAGTGCCGCGAGCGGCTGGAACGTATCGGCGCCCGGCACTCGCCCGCCGGCGAGCGTTTCGAATCCCAGCACCCCCGAGAGCGAGAGCTTGGGGTAATACTCGGCCAGCGCAGCCCCGATTTGGGCGTTCGACGCGGCCAACCGACGTTCCGCGGCAATCACGTCGGGGCGTCGGCGCAACAGATCGGCCGGCTTGCCGATATCGCCAATCGGCGGGATCGCAATTGGCCGTACGTGCCGGTCGTCCGCCGGCGTTGTCGCGTCGATCTTGTGCGCGTAGGTGCCCGGCGCCACGCCCATCAGTACGTCCAGACGGTTGAGCTGGCTTTCGCGCTCGATGCGAAGCGGCGGCAGCGTCGTTCGCGCCTGGGCCAGCAGTGCTTCGGACTGTGCCACCTCGCGTTCGGTGGCCAGGCCGTCTCCAAAGCGCAGGCGCACGATGCCCAGCAGGCGTTCGTCCGTGGCGATCTGATCTTGTGCGATGGCCAGACGGCGCTGTGCCGCACGCACGCGAAAATACGCATCGGCGGCTTCCGCGACGAGGCTCACGCGCACGCCGTCGCGCTGCGCCTGCGCGACTTGCGCCAGCGCGCTTGCCGTTTGCGCCGAGCGCCGCAATCCCCCAAACAGGTCCAGCTCCCAGCTTGCGCCCAAGCCAATGTCGTACACGGTCATGTTGCGGTTGTATCCCGGCAGCGTGCTCGCGACGACGCCCAGCGGGCTGTCGAGCGATTGATGTTCCCGACTGATGTTGCCATCCAGACGCAGTGACGGCAGTTGCCGTGCACCCGCTGCGCTGGCCTGCGCGCGTGCCCGGACGACACGGGCCATGGCTGCCTGCAAATCGAGATTCTGTGCAAGCGCCTGTTCGATGATGGACGTAAGCGCCGGGTCGTGAAAACGCGTCCACCAGGTATCGAGCGTTTCGTGAGCGCGGCTCGGCGGCGCACTGCCCGGTGCGTCCGATACCCCGGTGCGAAAGGCGTCTCGCTGGGCGAGCCGGACGACTCCGGCGAAGTGGTCAGGCAGCGCGTTGCCGGGTGGCACGTAATCCGGGCCGACCGCGCAACCGGCCAGGGAGCCGACGCACACGGCAAGGCAGGCGGCGCGAAGGACGGAAGGGGGAATGCCGAATGACGTCGAGGCGTGTGAATTCATGATCGAAGGAGGGGAGTTCGCGCAGTTACTTGCAATATGATAGTCACAACTCTATACTCACTTCCATTATGAAAGCAACACCGAGTTGCGCACTTCATCACACACTTAAGAGCAAGAAGGAAGGACCCATGACATCCCCCAGCACGCCTACCCCTGATACAGGAGAACCCATCGGCCGGATTCGCAAGTCAAGCGTCGGGTCTCAGCTTGTGATGCGCGGCGCGGCGGTCGTGGCCGTCCTGGCGGTATTGGGGTACGGCGCGTATTGGTGGACGACGGCTCGGCATCTCGAATCGACGGACGATGCCTATGTCGGGGGGGACGTCACCGCGCTCGGCCCGAAGGTGCCGGGCTACATCGCGCAGGTATTGGTCACGGACAACCAGGCTGTCCATGCCGGGGATGTCCTTGTGCGGCTCGACGACCGCGACTACCGTGCCGCGCTCGCCAAGGCAGAAGGCGCTGTCGCCGCGCAGCGCGCGTTGCTCGCCAATCTGGACGCCACGGCAAGGCTGCAGACGGCGGTGATCGCGCAGGCGCGCGCCGGTGTGGCGGCCATTGCCGCGGACGTGCGTCGTGCTCGCGAAGATCAGGCGCGATACCGGGATCTCGTCGCCAAGTCGGCGGTGTCGGTGCAAAGTGCGCAGAGAGCGGAGGCGGACTACCAGCAGCTCGTGGCCAATCGCGAGCGGGCCGACGCCGGTGTGACGGCCGCCGAACGACAACTCGACGTCATCGGCACGCAAAAGCAGCAGGCGCAGGCGGCGTTGGCCCAGGCGGTGGCCGAGCGCGATATCGCGAAACTCAATCTCGATGACACGGTGCTTCGCGCGCCCGTGGACGGCACCGTCGGCAACCGGCGTGCCCGCGCTGGCGCGTACGCGCAGGTGGGCAGTCAACTGCTCGCCATCGTTCCCGCCCACGGACTTTGGGTGGACGCGAATTTCAAGGAAGGACAGGTCGCTCACCTGCGACCCGGCATGCCGGTGAAGATCGAGGCCGACGTGCTGCCGGGCCGCGTCTTCCATGGTCGCGTGGCAAGCCTGGCGCCGGCCACGGGCGCGCAGTTCAGTGTCCTGCCGCCGGAAAATGCGACAGGCAACTTCACCAAGATCGTCCAGCGTGTGCCCGTTCGGGTGAGGCTGGATGATGCCGACGGTCGTCTTGGCACCTTGCGTCCCGGGCTGTCGGTGACGGCCGTGGTCGATGCGCGAGGCGATGACGGCACCGGAGCAACCGAACGTCGAGACGCCGGTTCGGCCAAGGTCGCCGCACGATGAGCGCCACGCAAACAGGCGGGTTGCTGCCGCAGCCGGTGCCGGTCGGCAATCCGGCTCCCGCGCCGCGCCCGGACCGGTCCGCCAACGATGGCCGTGAGCGGGCCGTGGCGCCGGCACCGGGCGGTGGCTACTCGGCCGGTGCCATGTCCACGCGCGCCAAGGTGATCGCCTTTGCCACCATGGTGGTGGGCATGTTCATCGCCTTGCTCGACATCCAGATCGTATCGGCCTCCTTGCGCGACATCGGTGGCGGCCTGTCGGCCGGCGCGGACGAAACGGCATGGGTGCAGACCAGCTACCTGATCGCGGAGATCATTGTGATCCCGCTCTCGGGGTGGCTCTCGCGCGTGATGTCCACGCGTTGGATCTTCGCGGCTTCGGCGGCCGGGTTCACGGTGGCGAGCTTGCTGTGCGGCGCGGCGTGGAATATCCAGAGCATGATCGCGTTTCGCGCGCTGCAGGGGTTTCTCGGCGGGTCGATGATTCCGTTGGTGTTTACCACAGCGTTCGCGTTTTTCAGCGGGCCGCAACGCGTGCTGGCGGCAGCGGTGGTCGGTGGGCTCTCGTCATTGGCGCCCACGCTCGGGCCGACCATCGGCGGATGGATCACCGACAACTACTCGTGGCATTGGCTGTTCTTCGTCAACCTGGTGCCCGGCATTTTCGTCACGGTTACCGTGCCGCTGCTGGTGCGCATCGACCGGGCCGACTGGTCGTTGTTGCGCGGCGCCGATTACCTGGGCATGGCGCTGATGGCGGTGAGTCTGGGGTGCCTGGAGTACACGCTGGAAGAAGGGCCTCGCTGGGATTGGTTTGGCGACGACACCATTCGTACGACCGCATGGCTGGCCGCTATCTGTGGCGTGGCGTTCGTCTGGCGCAGCCTGACTTACGCGCAACCGATCGTGGACCTGCGTGCCTTGCGGCAGCGCAACTTCGCGCTGGGCTGCTTCTTCTCGTTTGCCACGGGGATCGGCATTTTTGCCACGATCTATCTCACGCCGTTGTTCCTTGGCCGGGTGCGCGGCTTTTCCGCGTTCGAGATAGGGATGGCGGTGTTCTCGACGGGCGTGTTCCAGCTCATGTCGATCCCCCTGTACGCCATGCTCGCCAATCGGATCGATTTGCGGTGGCTCATGATGGTGGGGTTGGGCGCCTTTGCTTTGTCGATGTGGCAGTTCGCGCCAATCACGCACGACTGGGGTGCGTGGCAATTGATGCTCCCGCAGGCGCTTCGCGGCGCGGCGCAGCAATTTGCCGTCGCCCCGATCGTCACGCTGACGCTGGGCAGTCTGCCACCGGCAAGGCTTCGTCTGGCGTCCGGCCTGTTCAACCTGATGCGCAATCTCGGCGGCGCCATCGGGATTGCCGTGTGCACGACGGTACTCAACGATCGAACCAATCTGCATTTCTTCCGCCTCGCGGAGCGCATGGGCGAGGGCAGCCCGGCGGTCGGGGAGTGGCTTGCCGGTGTGGGGGCGCGAATGTCGGTGGCCGGGCTGGACGCCGTCGACGCGCACACGGCGGCGCTGCGCCAGCTCTGGACGCTGACGCTGCGCGAGGCCCAGACGATGACGTTCGGTGACGTCTACACGGGACTTGGCGTGATCTTCGTTTGCGTGACGCTGATGGTGCCGCTCCTGCGGCGGGTTGCGCCTCCCGCGACGCCAAGTGCCGACGCGCATTGATGGTGTCGGCAGAAGAATTCACTTCAAAGAACCGACTTCAGGAATATATCGTAACCAATTGATTTATATAGAGTATATTTTTAGGTGGCGACGTGATTTGCCGATGAGCGACGCCAAGCGCGGTCGACCGGCTTGCTCCCGGGAGGCGACGCGCTTATGCTCACTTGCATGGTAATAGGCAGCGTTCGTCGCTTCCGCACGCAAGGAGTCCGTATGCAACGAAAGACCTTCCGGGACATGCAGTGCCCGATCGCCCGAAGCCTGGAACGGGTGGGCGAATGGTGGAGCATTCTCATCCTGCGCGAAGCCGGCTACGGGACGACCCGTTTCGATGACTTTCAGCGCCGTCTGGAGATCGCGCCCAACATGTTGACCCGCCGCCTGAACGCCTTGGTGGAGGAAGGCTTGCTGGCGCGCCGACAGTATTCCGACCGGCCGCCACGCTTCGAATACGTGCTCACGGATGCCGGGCGTGACTTCCGGCCGGTGCTGTGGGCGTTGCTCGCCTGGGGAAATCGTCACTTCGCGCCGGAGGGCATCTCGGCGCAGTTGATTGACCGGCAGACGGGCCAGGTGGTGGAACCGGTCGTCGTGGATGCGGTGACGGGGGTGCGGCTGGACCCGGCGCGTCATGTGCCGGCCGCGGGCCCGGCGGCGAGCGAGAGCATGAAGGCGCGGCTCGCCCGCGCGGCGGCGTTTGCCAGCGGAGAACCGGTCGACGACAGCGGTACGGCGGTGGCAGCGGAAGTCGCCGGGCGCTGAGTGGCCGGGTCTGGCGACGGCAACCGCCGGGCAGGGCCTGCCTGGCGGATTGCCGCCATTGCCCGCGGGTCGTGTGCGTCAGCGCGATGCCGAATGGGCGCGGCAGCCGCTCAGGCCATCGCCGGAGTGCCCGGCATTCCAGGCCGCGAGGCGAGCAGCCGCGCGAACGCTTCACCGGTAAGCGGCTTGCCCAGCAGGAAGCCCTGCAACTCGTCGCAATCGAGTGTCTTGAGTGCTTCGCGCTGCGACGCCGTCTCCACGCCTTCGGCCACGACGTCCATATCCAGCGAGTGGGCCAGTGCGATGATGGCCGATACGACGGCGCTGCCTTCGCGCCCACAGGTATCGAGACCGTTCGTGAAGAAGCGGTCCATCTTCAGTTGCTTGACGCGAAAGCGTTGCAGGTACGCCAGACTGGAGTATCCCGTTCCGAAGTCGTCGATGGCGACTTCGAAGCCGTGCTCCTGAAATGCGCGGATCACGTCGATCGTGTGCTGGGCGTCGAACATTGCCACCGTCTCGGTGATCTCGAACATCAGCCGGTCGCACGACACGCCTGCGGTGTGCACGATCTCCAGAATATTCTCGACCAGTTGCGACTGTGCCAACTGCCGGGGTGAGAGGTTGATGGCGACCTTCACTGGCGGCAGTCCGGCCGCGTCCCACTGCTTGATGTGCTCGCAGGTGGCGCGCACGACCCAATAGCCGATCTGCACGATCTGCCCCGTGCGTTCGGCCACCGGGATGAAATCGACCGGCTGCAGCTCGCCGAAGGTCGGGTGCGTGAGGCGCAGCAAGGCTTCCGCGCCAGCGAGCGCCTCCGTGTCGCCTCGGTACTTCGGCTGGAAGTGAAGCGAGAAATACTGTTCCGCTTGCGCGTCGTGCAACGCCTGCTGGATTTCCCAGGTGCGCTGCGCGGCGGCGTTCATGCGCGGCTCGAAGTAGCGGAAGATGCCGCGCCCGGCGCGCTTGGCCTCGTACATGGCCGTATCGGCGTGCTTGAGCAGCAGATCGATGCTGTCGCCATCGTCCGGGAACAGGGCCACGCCGATGCTCGGCATGACGTGCAGCGACTGATCGCCCACGCGCAGGCCGTCGCGCATGTCATCGAGCAGGCGCTGGGCGACGCGGCCCGCGACCTCGGGCGACGACAGCGAGCCCAGCAGCACGACGAATTCGTCGCCGCCCAGCCGGGCGACCACATCGTCGCCGTTCACGTTCTTGCGCAGACGCTTGGCGAAGGCGCGCAGGACGTCGTCGCCCACGTTGTGCCCGAGCGAGTCATTGATCGTCTTGAAGCCGTCCAGATCCATGAACAGCACCGCGAAGCGACGCTGGTCGCGACGCGAGTTGATGAGCATGCGCGCCGCTGCGTCATGCAGCGCCCGGCGGTTGGGCAGGTCGGTCAGGGAGTCGTACGTCGCCATGCGCGCGATCTGCGAATTGAGCTGCATGACGGAATTGGCCAGGAAACTGGTGCGTGCGTCCAGCCGGGAGACGAGCAGCGTGGTCGCGAGAATCAGGAACGTGAACAGACTTACCGTGGTGACCAGCCATTGAGAGCTCACGCCGGTCGCGGCGCCGCAGACGGCGCCCGGCGCGAAGTTCGCGGCCGCCATGCCGGTGTAATGCATTGCCGTGATCGCCAGCCCCATGACCACGGCCGCGCCGACCCGTTTCGACATCACGTAGCGCAGGCTGCCGTCGCGCAGGGTGCGCGCGATCCAGAGTGCTGCGGTGGCGGCCAGGATCGCGATGAGGATCGATGCCGAGAAGAGCAGCGGATCGTATTCGATCGCCGGGTTCATCTTCATTGCCGCCATGCCGCTGTAGTGCATGGCGGCAATGCCGATGCCCAGCGTGATACCGGCGGCCGCGACGCGCCGGCGGGTGAAGTGCTCGCTGGCGATCATCCACAGGGCGGCCCACGCAATGACGATGGCGATGGCAAGCGACGCGGCGGTCAGCAACGGATCGTAGCCGAGCGGGATCGCGGTGTGCGACGCGAATGGCGACCAGGACGGCGAGAGCGACAAGGCGAGCATGCCGATGAAGTGCATCGACCAGATGCCGATACCCATGGCTGTCGCGCCCACGGCGAGCCAGGCGTGGCGCATGCCACGGCGCGTCATGAGATAGATGCGACCCGAGAGGTCGAGCGCCGTGAATGACGCCAGTACCGCAACTGCAAGCGATAACGCTACGAGCCAACCACTGTACGAACTGGACATATGAAAACCGACTGAAAGGTCCCGCCAATCTGTTTATCGGCAGATATCGCCCATAGTTGAGGATTCCATGTCGGAATTTTTCCGACATTCCCGGGGCGCGGGCACAACGGAATCGGCTGGCATGCGCGCGTGCTGCGCCGATGCTCGACAGTGCCGATGCCATAGTGAATAATCCGTCCATACCCCGCTCCGACCGGGCGTGGCCTGCGATGTACGTACCGGGCTGAATCCAGCGTGCATCGCCCATGCGCCGGGCCTGCGGCAACCGGTAACCGTCGAGACCGCGAATTCGGAATTTTCGGAATTCGGGGACAACGATCCGGGAACGGCCGGGGGCAGAATACGGCAGCCCTCGATTTTGCCTGATTTCCGTCGGATTTCCTCGCACTGCGTCAATTCTTGGTGGCCAACTTGCCCGCAGGAGCCGTGATATGCGCCTTCGCATGAGGCTGTTGCAAGTGCTGGTGGTGTGTGCAATGAGCGTCGCGCCGGGGCTGGGATCCGTCCCGGCAATGGCGGCAACAGCCGGGGCTGCGCCGAACACCCATGGGGATGCGGCCGAGGCGCCCGGCCAGGTTGCTGCTGGCGGACCGACAGGCGCGGCCGCGAGCGCCGACACTCAGGACGGGGTCGAATTGCGCTTCATGGATCGACCCGTGGCGACCTTTCGCGGCACGCTCGGCGGCGCCACCCCGGCGGTGCGTGCGGCCCGGGCGCGGTCAGTCCTCGAGCGCCTGCCGCCGCGGGCGCTCGACGCTCCGGTCGACGTGCTGCACGCCTCGCTCGGCGGGATGTCGGGCGTCGCATTCCGGGTTCAGGACCGCATTCTTTTCGCGCTGACGACCGAAGACCTGGCGCCGGGCGATCCACGCGCGCTGGACGTCGTCGCGGACGAGATCCGTGGGCGCCTGCAGGTGGCCTTCGCTGCCCGGCGCGAACAACTGCACTGGCCGACCATCCTGCGCGGCGTGGCGCTCAGCGCGCTCGGCGCGGCTGTGCTGGCGCTGCTCGTGATCGGCGTGGGCCGCATGCGTACACGGCTCGAGACGCGCTTGCAGACGGCTTTCGAGAAGCGTGTCCTTCAGCGAACCACCCGCAGCTTCGACTGGACGGGCTCGGCCGTTCATCTGGTCCATCAGGTCGTGCAGATCGGTGCGGTCTGCCTGGCATTGGCGTTCGCCTATCTCTATCTGATCTTCGTGCTGATGCAGTTCCCGGCAAGCCAGCCGCTGGCCGGGCGCCTGTCCGACTTTCTCTGGACGCTGGTCGATCGGTTCGGCCTTGGCGTGGCCGGTGCAATTCCGGGGATCGTGACCGTCATCGTCATCTTCCTGCTCACGCGGGCGTTGCAAAGTCTGATCAACAATGTGTTCGATGCCGTCCAAAGCGGGCGTCTGACCATTCCCGGCATGCACCCCGAGACGGCCGGTGCGACGCGTCGCCTGGTGTCGGTCGTCGTCTGGGGACTGGCGCTGACCTTCGCCTACCCATACATGCCGGGGGCCCAGAGCGACGTCTTCAAGGGCCTTTCGGTCCTTCTGGGTCTCATGGTGACACTGGGCTCGAGCGGCATCGTGAATCAACTGATGAGCGGCATGGTCGTGATATACAGCCGCGCGCTCAGGAAAGGGGATCTCGTCTCGATCGGTGACGCCACCGGTGTGGTGGTGGGGGTGGATGCCTTGTCGGTGAAGATCGTGAATCTGGCGAAAGAGGAATTGACGATTCCCAACGCGGTTGTCGTGGCGTCGACCGTGCGCAATTTTTCGGCGCAGGGGCGCGAGCGTGGCGCGGCGATCAGCACCTCCCTCACGATCGGCTATGACACGCCCTGGCGCCAGGTCCACGCCATGCTGATCGAGGCGGCCGGGAAGACGCCACAGGTCGTCTCTGAACCGGCGCCGTTCGTGCTGCAACGAGCGTTGTCCGACTTCTACGTGGAGTATGAGGTCTTTGCGACCTTGCGGGATCCCTCCACCCGGTTCGCGGCCATCTCGGCACTGCATGAGAACATCCAGGACGTTTTCAACCAATACGGCGTGCAGATCATGTCGCCGCATTTCCAGGCACAACCGGACTCGCCATTGACGCTTCGACCGGCCCAGTGGTACCCCGCGCCAGCGCAGTCTGCGGCGGTCCCATTGGAAGAAGGAGTCGGACATGCCCGCTAATCCATTGCCTGCGCCGTCGGCGCCGGCGGCCGGTCTTGCCGCGTTGAAACTCAAACCGGCCGCGAGGTCGATGCAGTCGAATACCTCGTCTGCGCTCGCGGATTCCGGCACGGCGACACCCCCCGCGGTGCCTTTCGAGGCGCGTGTTGCCGCGGGGCGCAAGCTTCGTGAGACGACGCCTCGACGCAGCCACTCGCATCTGGGCAGGACTGATCGCGACGCCGTCGAGTTGTTGCGCATCAGCAGCGAAGGACGCGTCGCCGCCCTGGTCCCGCTGCGTTATGGCCGCATGCTGGCGTCGCCATTCGCCTTCTTTCGGGGAAGCGCCATCGTGCAGGCGCACGATCTGGCCGGCACGCCGAACAGCGGGCTGACCCTGCAGATTTGCGGGGACTGCCATCTGGCCAATTTCGGCGGGTTCGCCACGCCCGAGCGCACACTGATCTTCGATCTGAACGATTTCGACGAAACCGCTCCCGGGCCGTGGGAGTGGGATCTCAAGCGGTTATGCGTCAGTCTGGTGCTCGCCGCCCGCCAGTTCGGCTTCGGCGACACGCTGGGCGTGGAGATGGTGCGCGCGGCCGTTGACAGCTATGCGAAGCGTTTGGACGAATACGCGCACATGCCGACCATCGCGCTGTGGCACGAGCAGGTCACTTTCGAGCGCATGCTCAATCTCGCACAGACCGAGCGGGTGCGCGAGGGCGTCAAACGCGGGATTGCCCGGGCGTCTGGTCGTACGCACGAGAACGTACTGCCCAAGTTCGCGCAGCAGATCGGCGACCAATGGCTGATCCGCGATACGCCGCCAACGGTGTTTCACGTGCACGGCGCCACGACCCTGTTCGGCCCCGAGGACGATTGGCTGGGGCTGGGCGACTGGCGTACGCTGTTTTCCCCCGTCTACCAGAGCTATTTGAATTCGTTGCCGCCGGATCGCGCGAGCATGCTCTCGGCCTATACCCGGGAGGACCTCGCCTTCAAGGTCGTGGGGGTGGGCAGCGTGGGCACGAGATGCCTGGTGCTGCTGTTGATGGATACCCACGAGCAGCCGCTCTTTCTCCAGTTCAAGGAGGCATCGAAATCGGTAGTCTCGCGCTTCTTCAAAGGCACGGCGTCAAGGCATGACGGGCGGCGCGTGGTGGAGGGGCAACGCCTCATGCAGGCGGCATCCGACGCATTTCTCGGATGGGGCAGCGGTCCGTTCGGGCGATCCATCTACGGACGTCAGTTGCGCGATATGAAGATATCCGCGCAATTCGAACTTTTTCGCGCCGACGGCTTTCGGGAGTACGCCCGCCTGTGTGGCTGGGTGCTGGCGCGCGCGCATGCCAAGGCGGGCGGGTGCGCGGCGGAGCTGGTGGGATACGTCGGCAAGGGCGCTCGCCTGGGTGCGGCGCTGGTCCATTATTCGACGGGGTATGCGGACCAGGTCGAGCGCGATTACGACATCTTTCGCAAGGCTTGCCGTGACGGCCGGCTCGAGGCGCGCACGGATGCCGACATGGCGGCCGACTTCACCGCCTGAGCGTCGGCGGGCCAGTGCCGCCTGCGCTCACCCGCGGCCGTCGGCGTGCCGCGTGGGCAGCCCGATGCAATGATCATCGCCGGGCGAGACTACAGGAGACGATGGAAGGATGTCGATGCAACGATGGCGGACGCGTATCGTGCTGCAGGTGAAGTCGGCGGTGCGGTGGGTCTCGCGCACGCCCACACTGATCGTCTGGAGTGGCGTGGGCATCTCCGCGCTGGTGACGGCGGTTGCCGTGGCGCTGCTCTACGAGGGCCGGTTGCTCGTGCTCGCGCGCGCGGCTGATAACCAGCGCAGTATCGCCGCTGTGCTCGAACGCGATCTGGAACTGAACTTCCAGCTCTACGAGGCTTCGCTCGACGCGGTGGTGAATCTGCTCGCGCGCCGCGACGTCGACGCGCTGTCGCCCGCCCTGCGTCGCGAACTGATCTTCGAGCGCTCGCGCGCCTCGCGCTATATTGGCTCGCTGGTGGTGCTCGATCCCCAGGGTAACATCGTGATCGATGCGGAGAGCGAAGTGCCGCGGCCGTACAACTTCGCCGACCGCGATTACTTTACCGTGCCCCGCGACGACCCCAATGAGGGCGTGTACATCAGCGGGTTCATCCGCTCACGCTTACGCGAGGGGCGGCCGACGATGGTGCTCAGCCGCCGGATCAGCCGGCCGGACGGTTCGTTCGGCGGTGTGGTCTCGCTGGCCGTCGACATCGACTACTTTCGGCAACTCTTCGATCATGTCGAGGTCGGCAAGGAAGGCGTGATCCTGTTGCTCGGCAAGGACGGCGCGATTCTGATGCGCAAGCCTTACGACGCCAGCGTGCTGGGCCTGACGATGGCGCAGACCGGTCGCTACGAAGCGCTCCCATCAGGCAACGACGACCAGCGAATCTATCCCATCCGTTTCCTCGGTCGCGAGAGCCTGCTGTCGCGCCGCATGCTCGGCAATGCGCCGCTCACGCTGATCGTGGTCACGTCGAGCAACGAAGCGCTGGCGCCGTGGCACAGACGCGCCGTCGAATTCGGCGCGCTCTTCGTGGTGCTCAACGTGGGTTTCATCTTGACGTCGATCTTGCTGGCCGCCCAGTTGCGGCGGCGCTTGCGCGCCGAGCGGGAGTTGCGTCTGCTGGCGCGGACCGACGGGCTGACCGGCCTGTCGAACCGGCGCTCGCTCGACAGGATTCTTGCCAGCGAATGGCGGCGAATGCGCCGCGCGAAGCGCTCGATGGCGGTGGCATTCGTGGATATCGACTGGTTCAAGCGCTACAACGATACGCAGGGCCACCAGGCGGGCGACGTGGCCCTCGCCGCGGTGGCCGGCGCCATTGGGGCGGCGCTCAATCGTCCGTCCGACGCGGCGGGCCGCTACGGCGGAGAAGAGTTCATCGCCGTGCTGCCGGATACCGACGCCGCAGGCGCAACGCGAGTTGCCGAAGCGATCCGGCGTTCGGTGGAGCAACTGAATCTGGCGCATCCCTCGAGCGACTTCGGGCACGTGACGGTAAGTGTCGGCGTGGCATGCCGCCGGCCGCGAGGCAACGAAACCGTCGACGCGCTCGTCAAGGCGGCCGACGAGGCCCTCTATCGGGCCAAGGCAGCAGGACGGAATTGCGTTGTCGCGGCACCGTCGGACGCAACACCGACATCTTCGGACGCGGACTGAACCGGCGCGCCGAAGGCGAGGGAGGCGCCACGCAATGCGGCGCCTGCGGCTGCCTGTAGGAATTCTCCGATGTTGCACGATCCGAAGGGCGCGATTCGTCCATACCCGGCCCCGCACCCATGCTCGAGCAAGACTTTTAGTAGGTCTTGCAGTCCTTTGATTTTCAAGCGCTTTGTCTACCGTTGAGATGGGGGCGTTTCGATGGCGTTTCTACGCATCGAAGCGTGCCAGCGTCCACCTACACATCTTTCAGATTCCGCCGATTCGCTTGGGAAACCTGGCTATCTACAATCGATTTCAACAGTTCGGATCCGAATGCAGAAGCCATTGCCGGGACCCGAGCGGCAGTCGAGGAGGTTGTCATGGCGAAGCGTACGCGTGCGGTGCCGTCGTTGCCCGACGAGGACGAGGGGATGCAGCACCAGCAGCATGCCCTCACGCATGAAGATGGAGATGCCGAGACGCACGGTGCGCAGGCGTCGGCATTCGACAACGAAAGCGAAGGGCAATCGCATGAGGCGCGCCAGTCGGTCGCCCGCGACGCGCAAATCGCCCATGCGCAGGCGCAATCGGATCCCGCCTGGTTGGGGGCGTCGTCCCCCAAGGCGGGCAAGGCGAAGCGCGTCGCAAAGGATTTGGCGGGCGGTCACGGGTATGCCCCGGAGATCGCTCATGGCGAGGAGAGCGGCTACGGGCCCGCGGATGCCGCACCGGGCGACCACCCGCGATTCGGGCGGCAAAGCGCATATGGACCGCACGACGATTACGCGGGCACGGGGCGGGATACCGCGGGCCAGGTACCGCCGGGCAGCAGCCCCTCGCAGGCCCGCCGGGTCGAATGGCCCGAGGGAACGGTCGGCGCCGACACGGCGCAACAGCATGCGAAGGCCGAACCTCGATCGGCGGGACAGGACGGACAGGCAACAGGGAGTCGGGGCCGTAGCGGTGGGCAAGGGCGCGTGAGTGGGACGGCAGCAAAGGTGTCCGGTGCGTCGGGAGCGCCGCAGCAGACGGCTCATGCATCGGTTCAGGCCCGCTCGCGTGGCCCGTCGCCCACCGATGTCGCCGTGCGGGAGCAGGTACGCGCGGCCTTGCGCGACGCGCACGATCTGGACGTCTCGCACGTCGACGTGACGGTGACCTCGGGAATGACCCTGCTCACGGGCCATGTGCCCGAACGATGGATGCAGCACGTCGTGCAGACCGTGGTCTCGAAAGTCCCTGGCGTGCGAGGCGTGGACAACCAGTTGCACGAACGCCGCGGCAAGGCCATGAGCCGGCCCGGCGAGAGTCAGGAGGGCCACAAGATCTGACGCGGGTAACACCGCATTTGCTTTTTTCACTCAACTTCGGGAGGTCAACAATGAAACACGCCAATCTGCTCAAGCTCGTTATGGCCGGTGCGCTCGCAACGACCGGCATTGCCGCGCATGCCCTGGACCAGGGCGGGATCATCAAGATCGCCGACAACGCGACGGCAAGCGGTGCCATGGGCGATACCGGGCGCAAGATCGACGACGCCGCGCTGACCGCGAAGGTGAAGGCCGAGCTGCTCGCCAAGAAGGACGTGCCGTCGACCAAGGTCCACGTCACGACGCGCCATGGCGTGGTGCACCTGACCGGGTCGGTGCCGCAGTCGGCGCAGAGGACGCTGGTCGTGGATACGGTCAAGGGCGTTGACGGGGTTGTCGACGTCAAGGACGACATCAAGGTGTCGGGCAAGTAATCGCATTCTCGCCACGTCGAAGGCGCGCGAGGTCTCGCGATCCGCAAGCGCTCGCGCGTCCCCAATTCACTGGACGAAGGAGGAAATGATGACCATGCAATCCGAACGGGGACAAACGCCCCAATCAGGCGCCCGCATCGTTGGAACTTCGCACGAGTTGCCCGACGGTCCGGGCCCGTCGGTGATGGCCGCCGACTCGCTCGATGCCGAAGATGTGGTGAATCCCGCCGGGGAGAGCCTCGGCAAGGTCAAGCACATCATGCTCGATGTGCAGCGCGGCACGGTTGCCTACGCCGTGCTGTCGTTCGGCGGCTTTCTTGGCATGGGAGACAAGCTCTTCGCCATTCCCTGGCATGCGCTCCAGCTCGACGTCGAGCACAAGCGCTTCATTCTCAATCTCGACAAGGAGGCGCTCAAGAAGGCGCCCGGGTTCGACAAGGATCACTGGCCGAGCATGGCTGACATGCAATGGGCCGAACAGGTGCATACGTATTACACCGTCGACCCTTACTGGCATTGAGCGCGGCGAGACATTGCGCATGCCGGGTCAATTCGAATTTTGCCGGTTGACGCAGGCCCTCCGCCTGTACGCCCACCTGCCCGAGCCCCATGACCCGGGTAAGCCGCCGGGGACACCGCCGCCGAAATCGCCGCCCGATGACGACGAACCGACGCCGATGCCCCCGCCCGACAGACCGCTGGATCCGCCCGTCGAGGAGCCGCCCACGCGGCCTCCCGGAAAATATGTTTCCGAGGGCAGGCGCGCTCGATGGGCTGGCGTGGTGGCGCGTTTGCTTCACTGAGGTCGGATCGGCAAGGGAGGAAAGTCATGCTTGGCACCATCCTGTTGATTGTTTTGATTCTTGCGTTGATCGGTGCGGTACCCGCCTGGCCGTATAGCCGCGGATGGGGCTACTACCCATCGGGCGGTATTGGGCTGATCGTGCTGATCGTCGTGTTGCTGGTGCTGATGGGGCACATATGAGCGAATGCGGCGGGGCCGGAACGTGCGGTGCCTGACATCGAAGCCGTACGAACGGCGTACGCAAAGTGTGCGTAAAGCGATTGGCGCGTTTGGATCGCGCTTGAGTTGCACGTGAATCGCATATGCAAGGAGGATCGTCATGCCTTATCGACAGACTCACGAACTGCCCGCGAGCGTCAAGGACCATTTGCCGTCTCATGCGCAGGAAATCTACTTGAAGGCCTTCAATTCCGCCTGGGACGAATACAAGGATCCCGGTGAGAGGCGGGATCATGAATCGCGCGAAGAAACGGCTCACAAAGTAGCGTGGACTGCTGTGAAAAAGACGTACGAGAAGGACGACAAGTCCGGTCAGTGGCACGCGAAGCAACATCACCACTGACGCTCGGGCCAGCGCGCGGTGCGACGCCGACGTGCGCGCGCCGCGATTCGTAGGCTTCGCAGACCCCCAATACGATTGCATCCGGTTCCCGCAACCGGAGCGCAACCGTACCTTGCCGGCCCACCCACTGGGCCGGTTTTTTTATGGGTGAATGCTGCGACGCGGTAATGTGGCGCGCAGCAATGGAGAAAGTCTCCGGATTTGTGAGGTTTTGGTAATGCTGCGTTGCACAGCGTTTCCTGCAGGTGGCGAAGTGTTGACGTAAAATCGGCACCCTCGAACGGGGTGGCGGCATTGCGTCGCCCCGATGCCGTTTTTCCTGCCGTCATCGACCGTCTGACCGGCGCCGCGCCAGCGGCCATCACCGAATCGCAATGAGCACCCCCCAAGTTCTTCCCGCTGACGCGGATGAGGCCTTGCCGCCGTCGTCCATTCCTGTCTGGTTGTCATTCGTCGCACTCGCCATGGGCGGCTTCGGCATCGGCACGGGTGAGTTCGTGATCATGGGCTTGTTGCCCGACGTTGCCCGTGGGCTCGATATTTCCATACCGCAGGCGGGACATGCCATCAGTACCTATGCGCTCGGGGTGGTGATCGGCGCACCGTTGCTCGCGGTATTGGGGGTGCGATTGCCGCGCCGGGCCTTCCTGATCGCACTCATGGCGATGTTTGCCGTCGGTAATTTCGCCAGTGCACTGGCGCCGAACTACGTGGCGCTCATTGTGTTGCGCTTCCTGAGCGGCTTGCCGCATGGCACCTATTTCGGTGTGGCGGCCCTGGTGGGCGCGTCGCTCGTGCCGCCGCACCGGCGTGTTCATGCGGTGGGGCAGGTCATGCTCGGGCTCACATTGGCAACGCTTTTTGGTGTGCCGCTCGCTGCCGGTCTGGGCCAATGGCTTGGCTGGCGCGCGGCGTTCGTGCTGGTAGGTGTGATTGGCGCATTGACGGCTGTGATGGTCTGGCGGTGGGTACCGGACGCTCCGGCGCCGCACGGCGCCAGTCCGCTGCGCGAGCTGAGCGCACTGCGAAGCTCGCAAGTCTGGCTTACGCTGGGGATTGGCGCGATCGGGTTCGGCGGCATGTTCGCGGTGTTCAGCTATATCAAGCCCACGCTCATGCAGGTGGCGGGGGTACCCGAACCTTGGGTGCCGTTTTATCTGGCCCTGTTCGGTGTCGGCATGGTCGCCGGTACGGTCATCGGCCCGCGGCTGGTCGCCGCGGCGTCGCTCATGCGTGCCATCGGCGGCACGCTCATCTGGTCCGCGTTGCTGCTCGCGGCGTTCACCTTCACGTCGGCGAGCCCATGGCTGGCCGGCGTCAACGTGCTCGCGATCGGCACGATCATCATCATCGGGCCGGCGTTACAGATTCGGCTGATGGATGTTGCAGGGGAGGCCCAGACGCTCGCGGCGGCGCTCAACCATTCGGCGTTCAACATGGCCAACGCCGCCGGCGCATGGCTCGGCGGCGTGGCGATTTCGGCGGGCTACGGCTGGACGTCGACGGGCTGGGTCGGTGCCTTGCTGTCCTGTGCCGGCATGCTCATGTTCCTCTGGGCGCGCCATGATGCGCGCCGGAAGTTGCGGTAGCAAAGACTTTGCATTACCAGCGTTGCAATGAACGCCAGCGGATACGCCCACCAGATGCCCGGTAACCCGGCGATCCGCTCGAACATCACGGCGGCCGGCACCTCGACGCCCAGCAGCCCGAGGGCGCCGAGCAACATCGGCACCCAAACCTTGCCGCTGGCGCGCATCGCCCCCGTCAGGACGGCCGTCATCCCCATGACCAGCACGCTCCAGGCCACTGTATGGAGCAGGCGCGTGGCGAGAGCGAGCACCGCCGGATCGGTCAGGAAGCCACCCATGATTGTCGGTGCCGCCAGGTAGACCAGGGCGACCAGGCTGCCCGTGAGTCCCAGATTGCACAGCATGCCCGTGCGAACGATCGCGTCGACGCGATCGCCTCGGCCTGCGCCGATTGCATGCGCGCCAAGAATCGATGCCGTGATGCCCAGCGTCATGACCGGCAACTGCAGCCAGCCAAGCACCTGGGTGACGGCGCCATACGCGGCGGTCGCGTCAGCGCCGTGGCGGTTGATCATGCCGAGCAACAGCATCTCGGCGACGGCCATCGTCAGCATTTGCATGGCCGTTGGCACGCCGATGCGCAGAATGCCCCGCGCCAGCGCGGGATGCCATTTCACGTGGCGCCAGAATTTGGCCGCGAGCGCCAGCGGGTGGTTTTTGCGACGCCAGTAAGCGGCCATCCAGAGCAGCGAAATCCCGAACGCGAGCAAGGTTGAGGCGGCGGCGCTGGTCGCACCCAACGGCGGCAGCGGCCCCCATCCGAAAATGAACGCCGGCGTGAGAATCAGCGACAGCAGCGTGGCGACGAGCAGGGCGAAGAGCGGCGAAATGGCGTCGCCGGTACCGCGACTCATCGACGTCGTGAGCCATAGCGCGAAAACCACGGGCATGCCGATGAACATCCATCGGGCGTAATCGGTTGCCGCGTCGAATACGCGAGCGGGTGTGCCCAGGGCGTGCATGATGGGTGTCGCGAGCAGGCCACCAAGCACGCTGACGGCAACGCCCGCAGCCAACATCATCATCAGCGCAGTACTCGCGATGTTGCGCACGCGAACCACGTCGCGCGCCCCCCAGGCCTGCCCGATCATCACGGTGGCGCCGGCCGACAGACCGATCACGATCGCCAGCAAAAAGAAGAAGACGGGAAAGAATGCCGAGACCGCGGCGATGGCATCGGTGCCGATCAGATGGCCGAGATAGACGCCGTCGACGGTACCCGCCAGGGACTGTAGCGCGTTGGTCATCATCATCGGCAGGGCAATCAGTAGCCAGGTGCGCCAAAGCGGGCGGGGTGGGGAAGCAAGCGGTGGTGTCATGATGAGGCGATCCTTGATCGTGGGGGGATGGGGTGATGCGCTGCGGTGCTAGGCCGTGTGCCAAACGACAGGCAAAGCGAGGCCCATCCGGCGCGGCGGTCCGCCCGGTGCATCGGGTGTTCAGATAAGTGGGACGGCAGTTGACCGGCGCCCCGGCGATCAGGCCGCGGGCGGCGGGGTCACGTCGTCAAACGGTTCGGCGATGGCGGAGGCTACGCGACGTCGTCCTCCAGATCGTCCGTGGACGCCAGGCGTAGCAGATGGCCGCGCACGTCCTCAGGCCATGCCGCGATCCGCATGCCGAACGCGTCGAGATCGTGCGCGAAGAGCGCACGTGATGCTTCCTCGAACGCTGGCAGATCTCCGGCCATTGTGGACATGAAGCTGTAGGTCCGCGCCTGCGCTCGCCTGCGCAGGTCGCGCCCGGCATGTTGGCGACGCGCTTCGTCGACCAGTTTGCGCAGCGCGACCGAGGCGCCGCCCGGTTGCTCGGCCAACCAGTCCCAGTGTCTCGGCAGCAGCGTGACTTCGCGCGCGACCACGCCAAGCTTCGGGCGGCCGCGTCCCTTGGCGGGCGCGTCCTCCGGAGGCGGCGCGGCGTCGTGCGGCGCCGGGTAGCGTGCGCGAATGTCGGCAGCGGTGCCGCGCACGTCGACATCGCGCGTATCGCCGGTGCGATCGTCGAAAATCAGCACGCTGGCGTGCGGGTCGGCGATCAGTGCCTGCTGGCAGGCGATGGCGGCATCGGCGAGCGAGCCCGACGCAATACGGCGCGAGTCGCGAAAGACGGTATATCCGAGTGAAGCAGAGGGCACGGCAGACTCCGGTAACGATGACATGAATGTCGATACCGACGAATATTACCCGGGTGTTAAGTGATTTTCAATATTACCCGGGTAATATTTTTTGGATCTGTTGTGCTCGGCAAACGTCGGCCAGCTCAGGCAGTCAGGGCGACGCCGCCATTCAGGCGCTCAAGCACCGTCGCGCGTACGGCTGGAGGTGCGTTCTCCAGCAGTGCCGGCCATCTTTCCTGGGCGTCGCGCACCGTTTCGCGCGCGATTGCCGTCAGCCGGCTCACGCGAAGCAGGCCGGCGCCTCTGAGCAGACCGTCGAGCGCGGTCCAGTCGAATGCCCGCAAGGTCTTGTCGATGGCCCGGTTCACGCCGTAGTGCGACTCGGGCACGTCATGGAAGAAGGCAGCAACGCACACGGGATCGTAGACGGGGGCCAATTGCGGTGTATGGGCGTCGGGATACGTCAACGCCCAGTTCTTGAGGTGGGCATCGGTGTTGCCGATCAGAATGAAGGCGATCAGGCGTCGCAGGAACTCTCGCACATCGCGAACGGGTTGTGCGGACAACTGGTCCAGCACCCGCAGCATCGTCGTGTAGTCGACGTTCAGGCCACGCCCGTATTTGCTTCGCGGCGGGTATTGCAGCACTTGGGCGAACTCTTCCATGTGCACGCGCCGTCCGTCGGCCAGACGGTCGAAACGCGGCACGGCGAGGATGTGTTCGAACGGCACTTGCTCCGGTAACTCCGCGTCGCGCCGAGAGACGATCTCGGCCTTGGCGCAGTCCAGTCCCAGGGCTTCGCAGAGCTGATAGCCCGTGTATTCGTTCTCCACGAGATCGGGGTGGCGTGTCGTCGGCAACTTGAGAATGACCGATCCCGCGCGACCGTGGCGCTTCACGACATAGCGCCGTCCGTCGCGAATCGCCGAGAACTTCGTCACGACGCCGGGCAGCGACGCGGCATCTTCCACCGGCGTGTCCACGAAGCCGGGTTCCACCATTTCGAGGCCGAGCGCCGTGTGCCACCGATGGACGACGTCGGGCACGCCTTCGCGTTCCGGGACCGGCTCGACTTCGAACGCCCCCATCAGATCGTGGCCGGCGGCCGCCAACAATTCGAATTCGTCATCAGGCGGGCAACGGCGCTCGGCGGCGAGCCGTTCCCGATTGTGTCCTTCGGGCAACAAATTCTCGAAGTAGACAGGCCAGCGGCCGTCGGTACGCACGAGACGGGCATCATGCGGTGACGCCAGAATCTCTCGCGTGGCGGTTTCATTGGCACCGCGATAGGCGAGCGAGAGCACTGGCCGCTGAGCATCGGCAATGTAGTCCTCATCGAACGACATGCGCAGGATGTCGCCGTATTGCGACAGATATCCGATCGCGCGACGTGTGCCGTCGGGCATGTACAGGTAGGCGCGCAGATATTTGATGTTCATAGGCGGGAAGTCCGATGCGGGGCCTCGGGTCAGCCGGCGAGCGTCTCGACGATGGAGGGCGGGGCGGACACGCCGCTCGGTTGGGCGAGATATTTGCCGCCGGAGCGCAGAAAGGCCTCGACTTCATGCCGCAGGGTGGCAGGCACGAGCATGGGCTCGAGGCCGAGCGCGCGCGCCATCTCCAGAACGGTGGACACGCGGGGGTCGAGGGCGCCGGACTCCACTTTTTGCACGGTCATGCGTGACAGTCCCGCCAGATCGGCCAACTCCGCCTGTGTGAGCGCAGCCGCCTTTCGGGCCGCAATCAACGGTTCGATAAAGCTCATGATAATTAGCATTATCCAGAAAATGATGCTTTATATTAGCATCAATCTTGCTGGCTGCTATCGAAAAGATAGTGGTTATTATCTTTTTTCGATAAAAGCTAACTATGATGATCTTTAGTCGTGACTCGCGTGAATCTTGCCTCGCGACGCTTTCACGCGCGAGCGCACCTGCTTGGCATCGCGACGGCGCACCTGACTGGCGAGCGTGGGGCGGGTAGGGACGCGGCGTCGCGGCGGCACGGCCGCCGCGTCGACCAGTGCCTGGAGACGCGCGAGCGCGTCGGCCCGGTTCAGTTCCTGCGAGCGGTGCTGCTGGGCCTTGATGACGATGACGCCTTCCTGCGTGATGCGTTGATCGAGTCGGGAAAGCAGACGTGACTTGACGTCGTCGGGCAGGGACGAGCGCATTACGTCGAAGCGAAGGTGAATGGCGCTGGAGACCTTGTTGACATTCTGGCCACCCGCGCCCTGGGCGCGCATGGCAGTGAGTTCAACATCTTCGGGCGCGATGAGGATGCGACGGTTCATGTCGCAAGGATAACGTTCTCGCTGTCGTCGGTACAAGCGGCATCGCAGGAATCTCCCCCGGCGCTTTCCGGAAAAAATTCCCGCCTGGCCTTCGAGACGGGGCAGCGGAGCAAGCGGTATCGGAATGAAAAGTAATTTGGATGACAAATTTTATGGAAATTTTCAATCATCCGAAAGAGCCAAGGATTTCTTGAATGCCAAAGGTGATTCTGTAACAAATTGTGTCTGGCATCTGAAGGGCCAAGAAAAAATTTCCCTTTTGGAGTGGAAGAAGTTTGATTTGCATCAAGTAATGATATTTTTATGTTTTGAAAATCATGAATTTGCCTGATTTGCAGGCGAGATTTTCATGGTGACCCGGGCGCGGCAGGCAATACTGGCATTTGGCATGCAGCTTAAAATTGCATCGCGGATTTGAAATATTTTGTTACTATCCGATGGAAACATCGCGATTGTTTTGACGGGCGATCGGACGGATGTTTTATTTTGGACAATTAATTAAAATGCAATCAGAAATGCGGAATCGCATGCATTGATAACAAAAGGACATTCCATGAAGCTCACGCAAACCATGATTCTTGCTGGTCTGTTGTCGTTGGGAACGTTGGCGCACGCACAGGAGCCTGCGCGTCCCGCGCCAATCGTCGCGGGCGGCATCGTCGAGTTCCGTACCACGCTGCTCGGCGTCGATACCAGGAAGCGCACCATTCAGGTCGCGGACGACCGTGGCAAGCCGGTGACCTTCATCGTCGGCCCGGACGTGAAGAACTTCGAGCAGATGCGCAAGGGCGACAAGGTTGTCGTGGCGTATCGGCGCTCCGTGGCCATCTCCGTCACGCCCGGCAACGACGGGATTCGCAGCCGCGTGCTGACCGAAGGCGCTGATCGCGCGGCACCGGGGCAGCGACCGGGCGCTGACGCCGCGCGCAACCTGACGGTCGTGGCCACCGTTCAGAAGATCGACCGCAACGCGAACGTCATCACGGTGCGCGGTCCCTCGCGCACCGTGGATGTCGCCGTTGAAGATCCCAAGCTGCTGGAAGGGGTGAAAGTGGGCGATACCGTGACAGTGAACTACACCGAGGCCGTTGCCCTGGCCGTCACGCAAGCTCCGGACGCCAAGCGCAAGTGGGTGCCGCCGGTTCCGGCATCCGCGCCGAAGCCCTGAGCGCTCCCCGCGAGCCCCCCCGACGGCATGGGCGAGTGCCGCTGCTGTCACGGCCGCGTCGCCGGCATCGCCAATCAGGTGAGCCGGCGAGACGACGCCCCCTGGTAAAGCTGGCCTCCCGGAGATCGCCATGGCACGGTCTGCCTTGAAGTTCGACGATGGCACCTACGCCGCCTTGCTCGCCGCCGCCCGCGATGCGGACATGGCGCACCCTCACGACAATCCCGCATTTCTCGACGCGTTTCTGTCCGATGCCTGGCTCGCCGCGCACCGGATCTACGGTGCCCAGCGCACACCGGATCGCACGCCGACACCGTGGGCGGCCGAAGATCTCACGGCGTTTGACGCGCAACGGGCGCTGGCACGCCCGCGCTCTCATGCCCCTGGGAGAAAAGGGGGAGATCGCCGGCGGGCCTTCCCGTCCCGCGCCCCGTGGCGATCGAAAACCCGAAGGTATTGAGACCGTCGGCGCTGCGCGCCCAGACGGTGCCGCCATGCATCTCCGCGATTGCCTTGACGATCGCCAACCCCAGACCGTGGTTCTCGCGGCTGTTCGTGCGCGACGGCTCCGCCCGGAAGAAGCGATCGAACAGGTGTCGAAGCACCTCGCGGGGGATGGGCGCCCCGGGGTTGACCACCTCGATGCGCACCTGACCGGCATCCTCGGTTCCGGCGGCGAGCGGCGTGATGTGGACGTCGATATTGGCGCCGGGCGCGCAGTGTTCGACGGCGTTCATGACCAGATTGGCCAGCGCACGTCCGAACAGCGCCTTGTTGACCTGGGCAAACGCCGCGCCGTGCAAGCGCGCGGTGACCCGGGCTTCTTCCAGCGGAATTTCGAGAAACTCCAGCGTATGGGCAGCTTCGCTCGCCAGCGACAGCCCGGTGAGGCCCGTGGCTCGCTCGCCCTGGTCGGCGCGCGACAGGAAGAGCATGTCGTTGATGATGGTGCGCATGCGCCCGAGCTCTTCCAGGTTGGATTGCAGCAGCACGCGAAGGTCCTCGACCGGCCGCTCGCGCGTGAGCGCGACTTCGGTCTGGCCGATCAGGATGGTGACTGGCGTGCGCAGTTCGTGCGCCACGTCGGCGTTGAACGATTCCAGACGCTCGTATGCGCTGTCGAGGCGGGCCAGCGCGCCGTTGAACGAGTGGGCGAGGTCGTTGAGCTCCACCGGCAGTGAGCGCGTGTCGAGTCGCTGTGACCGGTTGTCTGGGCGGATTTCGGAAGCCTCGCGCGTGAGCCGGGTCAGTGGCGCGAGCCCGAGTCTCGTGACCGAATAGCTGAGGATCAGCACCGCCAGGCTGCCGAGTGCCGACAGCGCGGCCAGCCCCAGCCCGAAGGCGCGCAGCGTGCGCTCATTGGGCGAATAGCTGGCGGCCACCTGTAGTGTGACGGCGGGGCGAGTGCCATACGGCGGCAGAATTTCGCGCGTGGTCAGCATGTCGTCGTCCCCCTCGTCCGGCCGCAGCCGCACGTAGCCGTTCGACAGTCGCTTGACGAACATCCCGATCACCGGCGTGCCATAGGTGTAATTCGGGTCATCGCTCGTCACGGCATAAGTGGTGGTGCCGTCGCGCGGCGTCATGTCGCTCAGCTTCTCTCGTACCAACTGCCACTTCTCGGGCGTGCTGCCGTGATAGACGATGATATGGGCGATCTGGGCCCGGTCGTCGAGCGACTCGCGCAGGTGCCGCTCGAGCTGGACGCGCAGCATCACGTCGAGGGCGGCGCCCACCAACGCGAACACCGACAGCGCGACCACGGCGAACATGGCGGCGAGGCGGCGCGAGATCGAGTGTTTCACCATGAGGCGCGATGCGTTGGGCGTATCCGGGCGCGTGGCGCTCAGGCCTCGCGCACCTCCAGCACGTAGCCCATGCCGCGAACCGTGTGCAGCAGTTTCGTCTGAAACGGGCCGTCGAGCTTGGCGCGCAAGCGCTTGATCGCGGTTTCCACCACGTTCGTGTGGCTGTCGAAGTTCACGTCCCAGACCAGTTCCGTGATGGCCGTCTTCGACAGGATGTCGCCCTGACGCCGTGCCAGGACCGAAAGCAACTGGAATTCCTTGGCCGTGAGATCGAGCCGCTGGCCCTCGCGCGAGGCGCGCCGGCCGATCAGGTCGACATAGAGGTCCCCGACCGAGATCAGCGTCGACTCCTGTACACGCGTGCGGCGTGCCAGTGCGTGGAGCCGCTCCACCAGTTCGATGAAAGAGAACGGCTTGGTGAGATAGTCGTCCGCGCCTTCGCGCAGGCCGCGCACGCGATCGTTCACATGATCGCGTGCCGTGAGCATGATGACAGGCGTGGACTTTCGCTCGCGCAGCGAGCCGAGCACGGCGAAGCCGTCGCGCTTGGGGAGCATGACGTCGAGCACGATCACGTCGTAGTCGAACTCGAGTGCCAGATGCGTGCCTTCCTCGCCATCGAGCGCCACATCGACCACCCACCCTTGCTCGGTCAGCCCCGTGCGCAGGTAGTCCACGACCTTGTGTTCGTCTTCAACGATCAGTACTTTCATTTCGTCACCTCATCTTTGCGCATTATACGAGTCAGAGGATGCGTCCGAAGGTTGCCATCCGCCGCCCAGCGCCTTGATAAGCGCCACCGACAGCACCCATTGCTGCACGCGAATCTGGACGTCCTGACGCTCGCTCGCGAGCAGCGCCTGTTGCGCCGTGATCACGCTCAGATAGGCGGTGAGGCCGCCCGAATAGCGATCGTTGGCCAGACTCAGCAGCCGCTGGGCGTCGACCACCGCGGCCCGCGATTCATGTGCGGCGGCGTCGAGCACCGACAGCCCGCTCACGCCGTCCTGCACTTGCTCGAAGGCGGTGAGTACCGTCTGGCGGTAGTTCGCCTCAACGGCGCGGTAGCCCGCGCTGGCGTAATCGACCCCCGCCTGACGGCGTCCGCTATCGAAGATCGCCTGCGTGGCCATCGTCCCCAGCGTCCAGAGCAGACTTGGCGCCGAGAGGAGGTTGGCGAACTCCGTGCTTTGCCAGCCGATGCCCGGATTGAGCGTCAGGCTGGGGAAGAACGCCGCTTTTGCCACGCCGATCTGCGCGTTCGCGGCGGCCATGCTGCGCTCGGCGGAGGCCACGTCCGGGCGCCGCTGCAGCACGTCGCTCGGCACGCCGAGCGGAATCGGCGGCAGCGACGCGGGCAGCGCCCCCGCCGGCACGGAGAAGGCAGGGGCGGGCACGCCGACGAGCGCGGCAATCGCGTGCTCGTACTGGTCGCGCTGCTGATGAAGCAACCTGGCCTGCACGCGCGTTGCGTCGAGCTGCGATTTTTGCTGGAGAACGTCCAGTCCCGAGACCGCCCCCAGATCGTGCTGCGCGCCCACGTAATCGAGCGCGCGCTGTTGTAGCGCCACCGATTCGTCGAGCACGCGGATCTCGGCATCGAGCCCGCGCAACTGGAAATAGGCACTCGCCAGTTGCGTCGTGAGGACCAACCTGGCATTGGCGAGATCATCGCCCGCCTGTTCGGCGCTCGCCCGCGCGCCCTCGACCTGACGGCGGATTCGCCCGAAGAGATCGGTATCGTATGACACGCCAAGGCCGATCTGCACGTTGTTCTGCACCGTCGACATGCTTGTCGACGAATAACTCGTGAGCGGACGGTTTGCCGAAATGCGCTGTCGCGCCAGTCCGACAGATGCGTCGATCTCGGGGAGACGCTGGGCGGAGACACCCGCCAGCGCGGCCTGCGCCTGGTCGTAGTGCGCCACGGCGGCGGCGAGCGTCTGGTTGCGCGAAAGCGCCTGCGTCTCGAGCGCGTCGAGCGCGGGTTCGTCGAACGCCTTCCACCAGTCGGGCTGCAACGGTGCGTGCGATGGCTGCGCGAGTCGCCAGAATCCGTCGGTCTTCCAGCCGGGCGGGGCGGCAACGTCGGGCCGATGGTAGTCGGGACCGACCGCACACCCCGCGAGCGCCGCCGCGGCGGCGAACACCGATGCGCATGACCGAAGGCAGGCCAATCGTCTCGAATGTCCCGGCCGCTTGGCGCGGTGCGTGCCGAGGGTCACGATTTGTCTCCCTGAGACGTGCCCGACGCCCGGCCACCGGTCGGCGCCTTGACGGCCAGCGCCTTGGCCATCACGTGGTCGCCGTCGTCGATCGAGTCGCTCGGGTTGACAATGACGCGATCAGTAGCCGATACGCCGTCGGCGAGTTCCAGCGTCTGTCCGAGGTCCCGCGCAATCACGATCTTGTTCAGATGCACGATGCCCCGATCGTCCACGACCGCCACGCGCGGGCCTTCCGCGCGAAACAGCAACGCATTGGCGGGCACGCTCAGATGCGCCTGCGTGGTATTGGGCAACGCCAGTTGCACGTAGGCGCCCGGGCGCAATTCGCCGTCGGGGTTGGGCAGCGCCGCTTCGATTTGCAGCGAGCGCGTCGCCACGTCGATGGCTCCGGAAACGTGGGTGATCGTGCCGTGGAAATGCCGGCCGGGCAGTTCGGCCTGCGTGACCACCACAGGCTGGCCGACCGCCACGCCTTGCGCATAGGCCTGCGGCACCTGGACGTAGACCCGCAGCGGGTCCGTCTGTGCCAGCGAGAACAGCGCGCGGCTGTTGCCGCTGCCGGCATCGATGAGATCGCCGACGTCGACGTTGCGCTGCGTGATCACGCCATCGAACGGGGCCACGATCCGCTTGAACGATTCCAGCTGCTGCAGCCGTTTGACGTTGGCGTCGGCCGCGGCGAGATTCGCCATTCCTTGCGTGTAGGCGCTCTGACGCTCGTCGAGTTCCTGCTGGGAGACGGCATCGCGCTGGCGCAGTTGCTGCCACCGCTCGAGCGATGATTTCGCGAGCCCCAGGCTGGCGTTGATCTGGTTGCGCTGGGCGATGGCCTGAGCGAGCTCCTGGTCGATTTCCGGTGTGTCGAGGTCGGCCAGCAACTGCCCCGACTTCACGCGCGCGCCAATGTCGACATAGCGGTGCAGCAGATAGCCGGTCGCCCGGGCGTAAATCGGCGACTCGACGGCGCCGCGCAGCGTGGCGGGCAGCACGGTCTCGCTCGCGGCGCTGGCATGCGGCGTGACAACGCTCACGTACTGCCTGGCGTTTTCCAGCGTGGCGCTGGCCACGGCCCGTCGCTGGAGCACGTTGGCGACGATGGTGCGCGCGGCACCCGCCGCAAGCAGCAACGCCACGACAATCAGCACGATTTTCGCGCGGCGGAATTCACCCTGGCGCGGCGGAATCTGCCTGCCGTCGGCGGGGTCGTGCTCCGGAATGGCCAGTTCGGCGTGATGTTTCTCGGTCATGTCGTTCAACCCGTCAATGCTTTGTCATCTGGTAGGCGAGGTGTCGGTCGTTGTGCGATCTGGGCTCAGGTGGCGCCATCGTCGCCATCGTCGCCATCGCCGGCGTCTCTCGCGGGCCTGCCCGAACCGCCGGTCTCGGTGCGCTGGCCTTGTACCGCTCGCCGCGCCCTGCGCCGAACGAGTCGGGTGTGCACGCCCGCAAAGACCAGCGGCACGAAGCACAGTGTGGAGATCGTGGCGAACAGCAGGCCGCCGATCACGGCCCGGCCCAGCGGGGCATTCTGTTCGGCGCCTTCGCCCAGCCCAAGCGCCATCGGCACCATGCCGATGATCATGGCCAGCGCCGTCATCAGCACCGGTCGGATCCGGCTCGCGCCAGCCTCCAGCGCGGCTTTGAGCGGCGCCATGCCGGCCTCCATCCGTTGCCGCGCGAAGGCGACCACGAGAATGCTGTTGGCCGTGGCTACGCCCATCGTCATGATGGCCCCCGTGAGCGCGGGCACGGAGAGTCGCGTGCCCGTGAGAAAGAGCATCCAGACGATGCCGGCGAGGGCGGCGGGCAGGGCGCTCACGATGATGAGCGGATCGACCCACGACTGGAAATTCACCACGATCAGCAGATACACGAGCACGATGGCCATCGCCACGCCCACGCCCAGCCCGAAATACGAACTTTGCATGGTGCTGACCTGACCGCGCACCACGATCTGGCTGCCGCGCGGCAGATCCTTGCGCGCCTGGACCACCAGCTTGTCGATGTCGCGCGCCACGCTCCCGAGATCGCGGCCTTCCACGCTCACGAAAATGTCGATGACCGGCCGGATGTTGTAGTGGCTAACCACGGCAAATCGCTCTTGCGGCCGGACTTGAACGAAGTTGGCGAGCAACTGGGGCTGGCCGTTGTTGCCCGTGCCCGCGACCGGCAGGCGCAGCAGGTCGTCGATGGAACTGATGCGGTACTGTGGCGATTGCACCGAAAGGCTGTACTCCACGCCGTTCTGGTGGTTGAACCAGAAGCCCGGCGACGTCTGCGAGCTGCCCGAGAGCGAGATCAGCACGTTCTGGGCCACGGCATTGGCATTCAGGTTAAGTTGCTGCAAGCGGGTGCGGTCCATGTCCAGGTGCAGCGCCGGCGCGTTGATCCGTTGCTGGATGTGCGTGTCGACCGTGCCGGGTACCAGACGGACCTGCTTGAGCAACTTCGTTGCAACCCCGAAGTTCGCCAGTTGCTGGTTGCCGCTGATCTGGATGTCGATGGCCGCGGGCAGGCCGAAGTTGAGAATCTGCGTGACGACGTCGGCGGGTTGAAAGAAGAACTCCACGCCGGGGAAGCGTTGCGGCAGGATCGCGCGCAACTTGTCGATGTAGGTCGCGCTGGGCTGGTGGCCGGGCCTGAGCGCGATCTGGATCTCGCCGTCGAGCGTGCCGATGGTGCCGGCGTTGCTGTACGACAGGTTGATCCCGCTGTACGGCAGGCCGAGGTTGTCCAGAATCGTCTCCAGCTCGTTGGCCGGAACGATTTCCCGAACGACTTTCTCGACCTCGTCGGCCAGCCGCGCCGTTTCCTCGATGCGGGTACCCGTCGGTGCGCGCATGTGCATGCGGATGTTGCCGGCATCGACCGACGGGAAGAAGTCCGATCCGAGCACGAACACCAGCCCCATCGAGAGCACGCAGAATGCCAGGAAGCTCGTGGCGAACACCCGGCGGCGCACGAGCAGGGTCGAGAGCACCGAGATGTAGGCCCCGCGCATGCGCTCGAAGGCGGCGTCGAAGCGCTGATGCAGGCGTCGGAAGGCGCCGGGCCGGGCATTCGGATCGGCCTGATGCGCGTGCCCCATGAGCAGCATGGCCAGTGTGGGCACCAGCGTGCGCGACAGGATGTACGACGCGAGCATGGCGAACACCACTGCCTCGGCAAGCGGCACGAACAGGTATCGGGCCACACCCGTGAGGAAGAACATCGGCACGAACACGATGCAGATACAGAGTGTCGAGACGAGCGCCGGCACGGCGATTTCACCCGCCCCTTCGAGAATGGCCTCGTGCAACGGCGTGCCCATGTGCAGGTGGCGCTCGATATTCTCGATGGTGACGGTCGCGTCATCCACGAGAATCCCGACGGCCAGCGCCAGCCCGCCCAGCGTCATGATGTTGATGGTCTGCCCGAGGGCATGCAGCGCCAGCAAAGAGGAGAGGATCGACAGCGGAATCGAGATCGCGATGATGCACGTGCTGCGCCAGTTGCCGAGAAACAGCAGGATCATGGCCGCGGTGAGCGCGGCGGCAATCAGCGCTTCGTGGATCACGCCCTGCACGGCGGCCTTCACGAAGACCGACTGATCGAACAATGCGGAGATGTGCAGATCTTCCGGCAAGGCCGCGCGTGCTTCGGGCAACAGGGCCTTGAGCGAGTCGACCACCGAGAGCGTCGAGGCGTCGCCCGTCTTCATCACGGAGATCAGCACGCCGCGCTGGCCGTTCTGGCGAACGATGTTGGTCTGCGGCGAGAAACCGGTGCGGACGTGGGCAACTTCGCGCAGGTAGGTCGTCGCGCCGTTGACCGTGCGCACCGGAATGTTGTTCAGCCCTTCAACGGTTGGCGGAGAGCCGTTCATGTCGACGGTGTACTCGCGCGGGCCGATCTTGGCCGTGCCGGTGGGCAGGATCAGGTTCTGCGCATTGACGGCGGCCACCACGTCCTGCGCCGTCAGACCCTTGGCGAGCAGGGCCCGCGAGTCGATGTCGACCGAGATCAGGCGGGTCTTGCCGCCGTAGGGGTACGGCACCGCGGCGCCGGGAATCGTCACCAGTTGGGGGCGCAGGAAGTTCAGGGCCGTGTCGTTGAGCGCGGGCTCCGACAGGCTGGGGCTCGACAGGCCAAGCTGCATCACCGGGATGGACGACGCCGAGTAACTGATGATGAGCGGCGGTGTCGCGCCGGGGGGCATTTGCTTGACCTGCGCCTGCTCGACGGCCACGACCTGAGCGAGGGCAGTCTGGAAATTGGCGGTCGGTTGCAGAAAGATCTTGATGATTCCGATGCCGGGCAGCGACTGCGATTCGATGTGCTCGATGTTGTTGACGGTGGTCGTGAGTCCGCGTTCGTTGCCGGAGATCATCCGATCGGCGATGTCCTGCGCGGACAGGCCGTTATAGGTCCAGATGACACTGATCACCGGGATATTGATCTCCGGCAGCACGTCGACCGGGGTGCGCATGAGCGCGAGTGGGGTGGCGAGCAGAATCAGAATGGCCATCACGATGAACGTGTATGGCCGTTTGAGCGCAACGTTGACAATCCACATGATTCAATCGCGCTCGGGCGCAGTCGCAAGCGTAAGGACAAGGGCCGACCGGCGCGCGCGATGCGGCGCCGCACCGGTGCCGGAACGGAACGCTGCCATGGTATGGGCGACGCCCCAACGCCAAAATGGCGCGAAAATGGCGAAATTGACAGAATTGCCGCGTACTGGCGCAAAGCCTTGTCGCATAAGGCTTTACGCCACGTTGTATCGACAGCGGTGGCGTATTACGGTCTGTTGCGTGATAAAGTTGACGTACTGAAAGTCGCCAACCGATAGCCTAAGGTCGCCGTTCGATCCGAGGTTGCGGCAACCGGCGTCACGAACTCAAGCCCCACGCAGGAACGCAATGACCGAACGTCCGACTTCCCCTCCGGAACCACAGCCGGTTTCCGGCACCGTCACCCGTAGCGCAATCTTTCTCGTGGCCACCGTGCGCGACGATCCTGCCGCCCATGCGAACGTGCGCGGCTGGTGCGCCGATGTGGGCGCCTATGTCCGCGCCGTCGGCAAGCGCGTGCCGTCCGGCAACCTCTCGTGTGTCGTCGGCTTCAGCGACAACGCCTGGGGGCGCCTGTTCGGCGATCCGCGTCCTGCCGAGCTCCATCCGTTTCGCGAGTTCGGCGCCGGCAAACGCCACGCGCCGGCCACGCCCGGCGACCTGCTGCTGCACATCCGTGCCGAGCAGATGGATCTGTGCTTCGAACTCGCCACGCTCTTGCTGAACAAGCTGGGCGATGCCGTCACGGTGGTCGACGAGGTGCACGGTTTCCGCTATTTCGACATGCGCGCCATGATTGGCTTCGTCGACGGCACGGAGAACCCGGAGGGCCAGGAGGCGCTCGAGTTCACGGTGATGGGCGACGAAGATCCCGAATTCGCGGGCGGCAGCTACGTGCTGGTGCAGAAGTATTTGCACGACATGGCCGGCTGGAACGCGCTGCCGGTCGAGGCGCAGGAACGCATCATCGGCCGCACCAAGCTCAGCGACGTGGAGCTCGACGACGGGGTCAAGCCAAGCTGGTCCCACAGCGCGCTCACCACGCTGGAAGAAGACGGCAAGGAGATCAAGATCCTGCGCGACAACATGCCGTTCGGTCGTCCCGGATCCGCTGAGTTCGGCACGTATTTCATCGGTTACGCGCGCTCGCCCCGGCCCATCGAACAGATGCTGGAAAACATGTTCGTGGGCCGTCCGCCGGGTAACTACGACCGATTGCTCGACTTCAGCAACGCCGTGACCGGCGGTCTGTTCTTCGTCCCCTCGGTGCCGATGCTCGAAGCGCTCGCCGAGCGCGAGGCGCCGCTGGCGGAAGCCGGACCGGAATCCATCCGCACCCTCATCGACACGCCGTCGACGTCCACACCCGTGGTCGATGTGACGGTGTCGTCTCTCATTTCACCGAGCCCCGCGCCGGCGGACGGCTCACTGCAAATCGGATCGCTTAAAGGAGTATCTCAGGCATGAATAACCTGCATCGCGAACTGGCCCCCATTTCGAGCGCCGCATGGGCGCAGATCGAAGAAGAGGTGGCACGCACGTTCAAGCGTACCGTCGCCGGCCGCCGTGTCGTCGACGTCAAGGGTCCCGGTGGCCTGTCGCTCGCCGGCGTGGGCACCGGCCATCAGACGGCCATCGACGCGCCGCTCGACGGCGTGGGCGCGCGTCAGCGCGAAGTGATGCCGCTCGTGGCACTGCGAGTGCCGTTCGAACTCTCGCGCGAAGCGATCGACGACGTCGAGCGCGGCGCGAACGACTCGGATTGGCAACCAGCCAAGGACGCCGCCATCAAGCTGGCGTATGCCGAGGATCGCGCGATTTTCGACGGCTATCCGGCTGCCCGAATCACGGGCGTGCGCGAAGGCACGTCGAACCCGGTGCTGCCGCTGCCGGACAATATCGCGGACTATCCGACGGTGATCGCCAAGGCGCTCGAGCAACTGCGTCTGGAAGGCGTGGACGGCCCGTACAGCGTGCTGCTCGGCGCGGATGCCTACACGGCCGTGGCCGAGGCCAACGATCAGGGGTACCCGATTCTGGAGCACATCGGCCATATCGTGAGCGGCGAGATCATCTGGGCGCCGGCCATCGATGGCGGCTGCATCGTCTCCACGCGCGGCGGCGACTACGAGATGCACATCGGTCAGGACGTGTCGATCGGCTACCTGGACCACACGGCCACGACGGTTCGTCTGTACCTGGAAGAGACGTTCACGTTCCTGATGCTGACCGCCGAGGCCGGCGTGTCGGTCGGTCCGGCCAAGCCGGTCGGCGTGAAGAAGAAGGCGAAGTAAGTTCGCTAGCTTATTGAAAGGAAAAGAAAAATGGCCGGGGCGAAGATCGCTCCCGGCCATTTTTCATTGGCCCTGCCATCGGGCTCGTGAGGCTCAGTTGGCTGCCGGTGCAACACCCGGTGCCGGCGCGTCGGCGGGCATCGGCTTCTCGATGATGGCCCGGCGATTGTCGCGGGCGATGACCTTCATCGGCAGTCCCAGCGTCTCGAGGACAGTGAACTTCTCCGGATCGACCAGCGCGAGCGCCTTGGGCGCTGACATCCAGACCTCGGCAAACTTGTTGAGCGTCGGAATCCAGCTGTCCGGCGCCTGAGATATGCCGAATTCGAGTTCGTCCTGCACGGCCACCATGATCATCGTGTGGCGCAGGTAGTACGGCATGGTGTGGTCGAGCGTGCCCACCGAATAGAACGGCGTGTCCGGCCCGAGTCGCTCCATTTCCGCGCGCACGGCGGGTACGAGGTCGATGCCCGAGCTGCCGCGCCCGAACGCTTCGTGACCCGTTCCCCCGATCATCGTGAACGCCAGCCACGTGCCGGCGAAGGCGATCAACGCCTGCTTGGCGCTACGGGAGCTGAGCCAGCGCGTGACGCCCAGACCGATCAGCCCCACGAAACTTGCCGCGTACAGGTAATACGAGAACTGACGATACGCTTCGACCGGGTTGCGGCTGTCCGAATGATGGGACAGGAAAACGAGGCAAGTCACGATCGTTGCCACGAACAGCACGGCGGACACGATCAGATGCTTGCGAAGCGATTCGCGCGACATGCCGGCAAGCCCCAGCCCGAACAGCAAGGCGATGGACGGCGCGATCGGCAGCACATACGAGATGAGCTTCGAGTGCGAGATCGAGAAGAAGCAGAAGATGAAGACGGTCCACACGGTGATCATCAACACCGGTCGGAAGCCGTTGGCCTGACGGGGTACCGCACGGGAAGCGGAGATCGTGCGCGGAATCATCGACAGCCAGGGCAGGAAGCCCACGATCAGCACCGGTACGAAATACCAGAGCGCGCCGGGACGATGGTGATCCGGCTTGAGGAAGCGGTTGAAGTGTTCGTTGATGAAGAAGAAGTCGAAGAACGACGGATTGCGTGCCATTACCGCGGCGAACCACGGCACCGTGACGGCCAGCATCACGATCAGGCCGCTCGCGATGTGCAGCCGCTTCCATAACGCCCAGTCGCGCGAGATCAACGTGTAGATCACCAGCACCGCCCCGGGCAGCACCACGCCGATCAACCCCTTGCTGAGGATCGACAGCCCCATGGCGAGCCAGCACAGCCACATCCAGTTGCGGGTTTGCGTGTCGGTCAGGCCGGGCCGCTGGGCAAGCAGCAGCGAGCACAGCACGAGCGCCATCATGAACGACAGGCCCATGTCCAGCACGTTGAAATGGCCGAGCAGCGCCCACAGCGGGGCGCTGGCGAGCGTGAGTGCGGCGAAGAATCCCGCGCGTGCGCCGAAAATGCGACGGCCGGTGTAGCCCACGAGCAGCACGCCGCCGAAGCCGGTCAGCGCCGTCCACAGGCGGGCCTGCCAGTCGCCGAGGCCGAAGATCATGAACGTGAGCGCGTTCATCCAGGTCTGCAGCGGCGGCTTCTCGAAGTACAGATAGCCGTTGTAACGCGGCGTGACCCAGTCGCCCGTGGCGAGCATTTCGCGAGCCATCTCGGCGTATCGGCCTTCGTCGCTGGGGACCAGGTGGCGCAGGTTCAGCACACCGAACCAGACCAACGCGAACACGGCAAGCAGCCAGAGCAGGGCGGTGGGGGAGATCGGCCAGGGTTCCAACCCGGCGTCACGTTGAGAACGTATGGACATGAATACGAGGCTTCCGGTCTTGATGAATGGGGTACGGCAGTTTAACGGTGTCTTGCGGCAATCAACGACTTGGCGGTTGCGAAATATCCGGATTGGGCAGACTCACGCGAACGTGAAGCCCGCGTGGCGGTGTCGGGCTCGCGTCTTTCAGCTGCATATGACCGCCGAGGCGGTCGACGATCGCGCGCACGATGGCCAGACCCAGGCCCGTGCCTTCTCCGCCATGCTCGCGCGATTCGCGCTGGTCGGTCGCCCGGTAAAAGGCGTCGAAGACGCGCTCGCGCTTGTCGGCATCGATGCCGGGCCCCGAGTCGATGACGTCGATGACGACGTCAGGGCCGGAGGATGACAACCGAACCGAGACGGTACCGCCCGCCGGGGTATATCGCACGGCATTGCCGACGAGATTGCCCAGCAATGTCACGATGTCGCGTTTGACGCCTACGACGCGCAGGTTCGGCCGGCCCGGCACGCCGAGCGTCGGGCCGACGAGATTCAGGGCGATCTGCTTGCGGTCGGCCAGCACGAACACGTCTTCCAGCGCCTCGTGCACGGCCGGCAGCAGCGCGAGCGGCGCGGCGGGCGCCGTCGGCGCGCTTTGCGCGCGGGCGAGCGTCAGCAACTGCTCGAGCAGGGTGCGGGTGCGCTGCAAGCCGCTCTTGAGCTTGGTCAGGCGGTTGCGGGTCTCGGCGTCGATGCTCGTGGGCGCGAGCGCCCGGTCGAGGTTCTCCGACTGGATGACCAGCGCCGTGATCGGCGAGCGCAGTTCGTGCGCGGCGTCCGCCACGAACCGGCGCTGCTCGTCGAGCGCCTTGGCCAGACGTGCCAGCAGTCGGTTGATGGATACGATGAACGGCTCGATTTCGGTCGGCGCGCCTTGCGTGGCTAGCGCCCGCAGGTCCGTGTCCCGCCGGGTGTCGACCTCGGCCGCCAGCCGTTGCACGGGGCGCCATGCACGGCGCACCGTCCACACGATGGCCAGAATCAGCAGTGGCACGAAGACGATGAAGGGCAAGGCCGTGCGCAGGCCGCTGTTGCGGGCGATCTCGTTGCGGCCCTCGGTCGGTTGGGCGACGACGATGCGCAAGTCGGGTTCGACGGTACGCACGAACGCGCGCCACGTGTGCCCGCCGGTGTTGACGGTGTGGAAACCGTCGGCCAGCGTGACCGGAAAGGTGCCCCCGAGCCGTTGTACGGTCAGGCGGTAATCGTGGTCCTGAATCGGCAGGCCATGCACGGCGTGATCGGCGCCGGCGAGGTTGCGGGTGTCGACCAGCGCGGCGAGTTGCAGCAGTTGGTCGTCCTGGAAGCGATAGGCTTCGCGAAAGGCCGCAGCGTAGGAAACGAAGCCCGCGACGATCGCCAACACCAGCGCGCAGGCCGAGAGCGTGACCACCAGGCGCGACTGCAGCGAGCGCATCATGCCTTGGGCACCAGCCAGCCCGCGCCGCGGATGTTGCGGATCACGTCCGATCCCAGTTTCTTGCGAATCGAATGAATGAGAAAGTCGATCATGTTGCTCTCGATCTCCTCGCCCCAGCCGTACAGACGGTGCTCGAGCGCGTCGCGAGAGAGAATCGTGCCGGGGCGAAGCATGAGCGCGTGCAGCAGCGCGTATTCCTTTGCCGAGAGCGTGCAGCTGATGTCGCCGTAAGTGGCCTGATGCGTCGCGGGATCGAGGGCGAGGGCGCCGTTGGTCAGCACCGGCACGGCGACCCCTGCCTGGCGCCGGATCACGGCCCGCATGCGCGCGAGCAGTTCGCCGACTTCGAACGGCTTCACGACGAAGTCGTCGGCGCCGAGATCGAGACCCTGAATGATGTCTTCCGCACCGTCGCGCGCGGTCACCACGATGATCGGCGTGCGTCCGCCCGCACCGCGATGCGCGCGCAGGACTTCCCAGCCGTCACGCCCCGGCAGACCCAGGTCGAGCAGCATGAGGTCGTACGTGTGCGCGGCGAGCGCAGCGAGGGCGGCATCGCCGTCACGGCACCAATCGGCCGCGTACGAGGCGTCCTTGAGCGCCTGCATCATGGCCTCGCCGATCATGGCGTCGTCTTCTACGAGCAATATCCGCATGTTTTCCGAAGGCTCCACCGCGTGGCCCCAGCGGCGCACGCGCAATCCTTGCCCGCCTGACACGACGGTACGGGCGCACGATAGCGCGCGAAACTTAGGAGAAACTTAGTTTTCGTCTGCGTGCACTCGCGCGACTATGCCATGAAAACTCACCTTTAAACAATGACTTAGCAAAGATATTTCATGTGGGAGCGCAGCCTCGGTGGCGCGACAATCGCGTTGCGATCCGGTCGGCCGGGGTCCGATGGCGTCCGTGGGCGGCGCATGGGCTGGCCGTGGCGGCTCGAAAGCGTTGTCCTTGGGGATGTTGGAACGTTGAAAGGCCGGCAATGGCCGGCCCTTCGACCCGGGGCAGAGAAAGTCGCGGTGCGCGAGGGGTGCCGGGCACCGCGTTTGTTGCCTATTGCGCGCGCAGCGTCCTTGCCGCCGCCACCATGTTTTGCAGCGCCGGGACCACTTCTGACCATTGGCGCGTTTTCAGCCCGCAGTCCGGATTGACCCAGAGTCGCGTGGCGGGAATGCGCTCGGCCGCCTTCTTCATGAGCGCCACGATTTGCGCCTGGGACGGGATGTTCGGCGAGTGGATGTCGTACACGCCCGGCCCGATCTCGTTCGGGTACTGGAACGAGTCGAACGCGTCGAGCAACTCCATGTCCGAGCGCGACGTTTCGATGGTGATCACGTCGGCGTCCATCGCGGCGATTGCCGCGATGATGTCGTTGAACTCCGAATAGCACATGTGCGTGTGGATCTGCGTGTCGTCACGCACCCCGTTGGCGGTGATGCGGAACGATTCCACCGCCCAGTCCAGATACGCCTGCCACTGGGCGCGCCGCAGCGGCAGGCCTTCGCGCAGGGCGGCTTCGTCGATCTGGATCACGCGCACACCGGCGCGTTCGAGATCGAGCACCTCCTCGCGAATCGCCAGGGCGAGCTGGAAGCACGAGACCGACCGAGGCTGGTCGTCGCGCACGAAGGACCAGTTCAGAATCGTGACGGGGCCGGTCAGCATGCCCTTCATCGGTTTGTCGGTGAGCGACTGGGCGTACCGGATCCACTCCACGGTCATCGCCTTGGGACGGCGAATGTCACCGAACATGATGGGCGGTTTCACACAGCGCGAACCGTACGACTGCACCCACCCGAACTGGCTGAACGCGTAGCCCTCCAGTTGCTCGCCGAAGTACTCCACCATGTCGTTGCGCTCGGCTTCGCCGTGCACAAGCACGTCCAGCCCCAGTGCCTCCTGCTCGCGCACGCTGCGCGCGATCTCGGCCTGCATCGCCGCGATGTAGCCGGCCTGATCCAGCTCGCCCGCCTTGAAGCGGCTGCGGGCGGTACGGATTTCCGCTGTTTGCGGGAACGAACCGATGGTCGTGGTCGGGTAGAGCGGCAGCTTCAGCCTGGCCGCCTGCTTCGGGGCGCGCTCGGCATACGGCTTCAGGCGGCGTCCCAGCGAAGCCTCGATCTTCGCCACCGCCGTCTTCACCTCGGGGTTGTGCACGCGCGGCGAAGCGCGGCGGCTCGCGATGGCTGCGGCGTTGGCGGCAAGTTCGGCGGCCACCGCGTCGCGCCCTGAATTGATGGCGCGCGCGAGCACGTCGACTTCGGCCAGCTTCTGCCGGGCGAATGCGAGCCACGACTTGATGTCCGCGTCGAGCTTCTCCTCGCTGTCCAGGTCGACGGGCACATGGAGCAGCGAGCACGACGGCGCAATCCACAGGCGCCCGCCCAATCGGCTCGCGAGCGGCTCGAGCCAGTCGAGGGTGGCGGCGAGGTCCGCCTTCCAGATGTTGCGGCCATTGACCACGCCCAGCGACACGATGCTGTGTGCGGGCAAGGCGGCGACAACAGCGTCGACTTCGCCCCGCGCGTTCACGGCATCCAGGTGCAGACCATCGACGGGCAGGCGGCAGGCGAGCGGGAGATTGTCCTGAAGCTCACCGAAGTACGTGGCCAGCAGGCGCTTGACCGGTGCGTCGGCAAGCGCGGCATACGTCGTCTCGAACGCCGTGCGCCATTCTGGGCTCAGTTCAGTGACGAGAATCGGTTCGTCGATCTGGACCCATTCCACGCCCTGCGCGGCCAATGTCTCGAGCAGCGCCGCGTACACCGGGAGCAGCCGCGGCAGCAAAGCCAGCTTGTCGCTGTCGTCCTTGGCCTTGCCGAGCCACAGATACGTGACCGGGCCAATGATCACGGGCTTCGCCCTCACGCCGGCGGCGCGAGCTTCAGCAACTTGCTCGACGAGTCGCGACGCGTCGAGGGCGAAGGTCGTGGCGGCGGTGAATTCCGGCACGATGTAGTGATAATTCGTATCGAACCACTTGGTCATTTCGCCGGCGGTCACGCCACCACAGCAATGCGCGTGCGCATCCGTACCCAGGGCGGAACGCCCGCGCGCCACGCGGAAGTAATTGTCCAGTGCATCGCCATGAAAGCCCTGCACGCGCTCGGGCAGGTTGCCCAGCGTGAAGCTCATGTCGAGCACCTGGTCGTAAAAGGCAAAGTCGCCGACCGGCACCAGATCGAGCGCCGCCTGGTCCTGCCAGTGGCGCAGGCGCAGCGACGCGCCAAGCGCCTTGAGTTCGTCGCGTGACGATTGGCCCTTCCAATACGCCTCCTGACCAAACTTCAGTTCGCGTTTCGCGCCGATGCGCGGATATCCCAGATTGTGTGTCTTTGCCATGTGCTCTCTTGACCGTTGTCGCCATTGGAATGAATGCCTGCCGACGATCATAGAGACTTCGATTCATGAATGAAAATGTTCTTATTTTGAACTAACTTCAATTTCATTCATGTTGAGCGTGATGCTGGTGGTGAGAGCATTTGGGCGACATGGCGCAGATGATCGATGAGCGTGAGTGCCGCCGCATTGGGCGCGGGGTCGTGCAACACGCCTACTGTGGGGGCGACATGCGCGAAGCGAAGTCCGAAGTCGTGCAGCGCGGCGCGCAGCGGTGATCGCGCGACGCCCAGCGTCGAGGCGAGGAACAGGCACGGCATGGCTTGCGCGGTGCTGGCATTGGTCATGAGCGATACGGATTCCATCACCACGTTCGGCATCGGCAATCCTTGATGGGCGAATTCGGTGTCGATGGCGCGCCGCATCGGGGTGCCCGGCGGCGGGACGATCCACGGGTAGCGGGCGGCGTCGGCCCAGCTCGGTGTCGTGCTGGCGGCAAGGGGATGGTGTTTCGCGCCGTAGACACGGACTTCGTCGTCATAGAGCGCAACGACGCCGAAACCCGCGTTCATGGCCGTCTCGTCGAGGCGGCACACGAGAAGATCGATTTCGTGCCAGCGTGCGCGCGGCAGCAGCCGATCGAGTGTCTCTTCGAACAGATTGACGCGCAGGGCCGGGCCAGTGTGCGCGATCCGGGCGAGCGTCTGCGGCATCAGCACGCTGGCCATGCCCGGCAGAATCCCCACGTTGACCGGGTGTGCCAGACCGTCACGCAAGGCCTCCAGGGCGGGGGCGACGCCGGCGAGATCTGTCAGCATGCGCTCGGCACGCTCGAGCAGTGCATCGCCATAGGCGGTCGGGGTTACGCGTCGCGTGGTGCGCTCGAACAGCGCCACTCCGAGCGCCTGCTCGATTTCGCGCAGCCATTTGGAGAGCGCGGGTTGGGTAATGGCGGCGGCTTCGGCGGTGCGTGCGAAGCTGCGGGTTCGTCCCAGCCAGCGCAATGTTTCCAGATCCCGGATGCGCAGCTTGCGAAGCGCTGCCGGGATTGCGCGGGCAGGGTGCGAACGGTCGGTCTGCAACGCTTGGGGGGTGTCGATCATGTTGGCGAGAAGCGGTAAGGAGCGGCCGCGGGCGGTCGGCCGAGCCACATATTGATGTCATTTTGGTAATGAATGTACCGCGACTTTTCATCGGTGTGTGACGAGTCCAGCCAAATAATGAGACTCCCATCCCGGTAGCCCGCGCGACACACGACGCGGGCGCCCTTCAGGAGCGAGACACATGACCCTCAGGAAGTCCCCATCGACGCCGGGCGAGTCCGGAAATCCGTCGGACGATGCGCCCGCCAGTGCGGCAACAGGCACGCCGACGGCCCATGATGCGCTTTCCGGCAGTCGCCCATCGCGGCGCCATTTTCTGAAGCAGGCCGGTGCGGCCGTCGCCTCGGCCGGGTTGGCGTCGCCAGTGCTCGCGGCGGCCAAATCCGCGCCCGACGGACCGCGCCCGCCGGGCGGGGCGCACGACGACGGCTACGTCATGGCGCAGGAGGCGCCGTCCGTGGCGCCCAAGGGCTACAACATCCTGTTCATTCTCACGGATCAGGAGCGCCACTTCGACAAGTGGCCATTCCCGGTGCCCGGGCGCGAGCGCCTGCGCCGCGAGGGGGTGACGTTCGTGAATCATCAGATCGCGGCGTGTGTCTGCTCGCCTTCGCGCTCTACCGTATACACGGGGCAGCACATCCAGCACACGCGCGTGTTCGACAATTGCGGCATACCGTGGCAACCGGACATGTCGACCGACATCCGCACGATCGGGCACATGATGCGCGACGTGGGTTACCACGCCGCCTATCTTGGCAAATGGCACCTGAGCGGCAAGCTGCACCACAATCACACGCCGTACGACACGCCGACGCAGGAATACCACGACCTCATCAAGGCCTACGGCTTCGACGATTACTTTGGCGTGGGCGATCTGATCGGACGCGTGCGCGGTGGCTACACCTACGATGGGCTGACGACGTCGTCGGCCGTATCGTGGCTGCGCGGGCGTGGCGCTCAGCTCGCCGGTGAGTCGAAGCCGTGGTTCATGGCGGTCAATCTGGTCAATCCGCACGACGCCATGTTCCTGAACACCGATCCGGTCGGCGTGAATGCGCAGAACGACAGCCGTCCCACGCTTGGCAACGCGCGTCCCCCGAAAGACCGCCTCTACGAAACGCACTGGAACGTGCCGCTCGCCTCCACCCGCAAGCAGGCCTACGATGCGCCGGGACGACCGGCGGCACATGGCGTCTACAACGCGTCCGAAGGCGTGCTCGTCGGCGACTATCCGCTCGACGATGCGCGCTTGCAGGTGTATCAGGACTATTACTTCAACTGCATTCGCGACTGCGACACGCATGTGGTGACGCTGCTCGACACGTTGCGGGAGCTGGGGCTGGACAAGAACACCATCGTCGTGATGAGCGCGGACCATGGCGACCACGTGGGCGCGCACAAGCTCGTCGGCAAGGGGCCGACGACATATCGTGAGCAGAACCACGTGCCGCTCGTGATTCGTCATCCGGCCTATCCGGGCGGCAAGCAATGCGCGGCCCTCAGCTCGCATGTGGACATCACCCCGACGCTGCTCGGCCTGACCGGCCTCGACGCGGCCGGTATTGCGCGCGTCGCGGGCGACGCCGTAAGAGGGCACGATCTCACGCCCCTGCTGCGGCGTCCCGAGCGGCACGCAGTGGATGCCGTTCGTACTGACGCCTTGTTCAACTACGCCATGCTGCTGTTCTATGACAGCGAGTGGGTCGCGCAGGAGTATGCGACCTTGCGCACGAAGGGCATGCCCATCGAGGAAATTCATCGTCGCGTGATCGCCCGGCAGCCCGACTTCCGGCATCGGGGCATGATTCGCAGCGTGTTCGACGGGCGTTACCGGTTCTCGCGCTACTTCTCTCCGACGCAGTTCAACCGACCGACATCGCTTGAGGCGCTTTTCGCGAACAATGACGTCGAACTCTACGATCTTCACGCCGATCCGACAGAGTCGAACAACCTCGCGCTCGACTCGCGCGCCAACGGCGCGTTGCTCATGGCGATGAACGCCCGGCTCAACGACCGGCTCGACGCTGAAGTGGGGGAGGACCGCCCGGACATCCTGCCCATTCGCGACGGTCGCGTGCATTTCACGTTCGAGTCGGCGGCTGGCTGAGGTCCCCGCAAGATCGCGGACACGCTGGACATTGGCCGGATGCGCGGCATCGGTGGTACGCTCGTGCGACTTCGCGCGCGGCGCTCGATGCCGCGCGCACGATGATCCACCGTTTTCGCCAACGTCATGAAAAAAAGAGACTTTCTGGCCGGCGCCGTGGCGCTCGGCGCCTCGGCGCCCGCGCTGGCCAGGCCGGGCCGGGCATCCGCCCAGTCAGGCGCACCCGCGTCGACACCCCTCGTCACGATCAGCGGCGCCATCGACCACCGCAATCGCGGCCCGGTCGATCCCGCGCTGGATCAGCTGTTTCACAAGCAACTCGTGAAGTTCGACGGCGCGTTCGCGTTCGACTTCGGGATGCTGGCGCGCCTTCCCGCGCAGACGATCCGGCCGACACTCGAGTACGACGCGAAGCCGCACACGCTGCGTGGCCCGCGCCTGACCGATGTGCTCTCAGTGGTGGGCGTGCCCGGTCATCCATTGACGCAGGTGCTTTTGCGCGCCATCGATGGTTACGTGGTGGCGAGCACGCTGGAGCAACTGGCCGAGTATCGGTTCCTGCTGGCGACGCATCTGGACGACAAACCGCTAGCGCTTGGCGGCCTCGGCCCGCTCTGGGCGGTCTACGAGCCCGCGGACATTCCGGCGCTCGCGGGCAAGCCGCTCAAGGAGCGGTTCGCCTTGTGTCCCTGGGGCATTTACCACATCCAGATTAACGCCGTGTCCTGACCGGGCCGATCGCCCCGGCGTCAACGGGCCGTGGCGCGCCCCATGGTGGCCTTGCCACCGGCAGCGGCATTGGCGGTGCCCGCCG
>NZ_AYXJ01000012.1:0-43256 GCF_000681415.1 Pandoraea sp. E26 | reverse complement strand
GGCGCACGAATTCCGGTGCGCTCGGATCTTGCGGGGCGAGGGCCATGTTGCAGTTGACTCCAAGGTATGTGGCCGACGACTGACGTCGGCCTTAAGCGGGTTCGGGCAGGCGCCAGGCATCGCCAGGCACCCGCGGTTTGAATGGTGCTGTATTTCAGCGTGTCAGGGCGGCGTTGACCGGTGCGCCGGATTCAGCCCCGGCAGACTCGGAAATCGGTTCGTAGGGCAGGGCGCCGTCGAGGACTTTGTGCGCTCTTGCGAAGTCGACGTCTTTTTCCCACGCGGCCACGACGAGCGTTGCCACGCAGTTGCCGAGCAGGTTGGTGATGGCCCGCGCAATGCCGACGAACCAGTCCACGGGCAGGATCAACACGAGCCCGATCACCGGAATGGCCGGAATGGCAGTCAATGTCGCCGCGAGAATGACGATGGCCGATCCGGGAATGCCATGCGCGCCCTTGGACGTGAGCAGCGACACGAGCACGACGAGAATGAGGTCGTGGATCGACAGCGGGGTGTTGGTCGCCTGCGCAATGAAGATGACCGCCAGGGTGAGGTAGATGGAGAACCCGTCGAGGTTGAAGGAGTAACCGGTTGGCACGACGAGGCCCACGGTCGATTTCTTGATCCCCATCCATTCGAGCTTGCGCATGATGGTCGGCAACACGGCATCGGACGACGCGGTACCCAGCACGATGGACAGCTCTTCACGGAAGTATTTGATGAACTTGAAGATGTTGAAGCCCGCCAGACGCAACACACCCCCCAGTACGACGGTGACGAAGACGAAGCAGCTCAGGTAGAACACGAGGACGAGCATGCCCAACTGTTTGAGCGACGCCGCGCCGTATTTGCCGGTGGTGAATGCCACCGCCCCCAGCACGCCCAACGGCGCCAGCCGGATGATGAACGCCATCACGCGAAAGAAGACATGGCTTAGGTCGTCGATGAAGCGCGCGACGGGACGGCCGCGCTCGCCGATGGCCGCAAGTGCGCAACCGAACATCACGGAAAACACGAGGATCTGCAGGATGTCGCCCTTGGCAAAGGCGTCGGTGATGGTGTCGGGAATGATCTTCAACAGGAAGCCCGCAGTGTCTTTGAGGCTCTTCGCATTCTCGGTGTACGCGGACATGGCGCTCGGATCGAGGCTGTGAATGTCGATGTTCATGCCCACGCCCGGACGCGTGACCCACGCAAGCACGGCGCCAATCACGAGCGCGAAGGTGGTGATGATCTCGAAGTACAACACGGCCTTGACGCCCACCCGGCCGACTTTACGCAAATCGCCCGCGCTCGCCATGCCACTCACCACCACGCAGAAGACGATGGGGCCGATGACCATCTTGATCAATTTCAGAAAGCCGTCGCCCAAGGGGCGCAATGACTCTCCCAACTGCGGAAACCATATGCCGAGCGCCACACCAACGATCAACGCTATGACAACTCGGCCAAACAACGAACGAAACAGCTTGGGCATGGTTTTGTCTCCTCTGCCTGCGCAAATCACTCTCTCGGATTTCGCGATTTCTACGTCTGACGGACTGCTCTCGGGGGGCTGGCTCTGTGCATCTACCGCATCGATGAGCGCTGCGCACTCATCCACCACTTTCCAGTGTAGTTAAACACGTCATACCGGTCTGACCAGTGGTGTTATGGCGAATATTAGAAAGTCAATATAGTGAGGTCAAGGTGAGTCTTGTGAGGGGATTCCCTAGGACGGGGTGATGCGCCAGGGCCGACTTCACCGGTAGCGACGATCCGCTCGAAAGCCTTTGTTTTGTCAGGCGAATCCGGGGGCATTCGGTGTGAACTTCACTTTCCGCCCTTCGGTCGCACTGGTATCGGGCACGTGGTTCGGGGCAGACGGATCCTCGGGTGGCGTGCACGGATTTCCCCAAACCGACGAAGCAGGGAGGCGCCATGCGGATGAAGGACACGGTGGTTCTGGTCACCGGCAGCGGGCAGGGTATCGGGCGCGCGATCGCGATCCGGCTGGCCCAGGAGGGCGCGCGGCTGGTGATCGAGGACCGGCTGGACAATGCGATGGCCGAGCAGACACTCGATTTCGTGCGCAAGGCCGGCAGCGACGGCTGCGTGATCGCGGGAGATGTGGGCAGTGTCGCCGACGACCGCGCGGTGATCGAGCAGGCGGTCGAGGCTATGGGCCGCGTGGACGTGTTGGTCAATAACGCCGGTGTGGAACGCCGCGCCCCGTTCCTGGAGGTAACGGAGGACGATTACGACCTGGTGATGGACGTGAATCTGAAGGGGGCGTTTTTTGTGACGCAGGCGTTTGTGAAGCATCTCCGGGACACGAAGCGCGGCGGGCGCATCGTCAACGTGAGCTCGGTTCATGAGGAGCTGCCGTTTCCGCATTTCGCCAGCTACTGCGCAAGCAAGGGCGGCATGAAGATGATGATGCGCAACCTTGCCATCGAACTCGCCCCGCTCGGCATTGCCATCAATAACGTGGCCCCGGGCGCGGTGGGCACGCCGATCAATCAGCACCTGCTCGCGAACAAGGCCCAGCTCGATGCGCTGGTGGCGAACATTCCCCTCGGACGCCTGGCGGATCCCAGCGAGGTGGCCAACGCGGTATTGTTCCTCGCCTCGCCGGAGGCAAGCTATATCACCGGCACGACTCTGTTCATCGACGGCGGCCTGCTCTGGAATTATTCGGAGCAATGACGATGACGGACACCGCTCAACGCACGCTCGCACGGGGCGGCATGACGCCGGATGTCGCGCACTCGGCGCCGTCGGACGTGCTCACGCCTGCCGACCGATATCAGGAACTGTTCGTCGCCGTGCAGACGCAACGCATCTTTCCCGACAGCAAGACGTTCGTCGATTGCGTTCCTTCGCTGGCTCCGGAGGAGGTGCTGCGCCGCTATCGGGAAAGCGCGCAAGTGCCCGGCTTCGATCTGTCACGCTTCGTGGCCACGTATTTCACGCTGGAGCGCACACCGCCAAGCCATTATGTGTCGGCGCCGGGGCAGGCACTGGTACCCCACATCGACGGTCTGTGGGACGTGCTTACGCGCGAGCCGGAAGCCCACCCGGCGTGCAGTTCGCTGTTGCCGTTGCCTCGTGCCTATGTGGTGCCCGGCGGACGCTTTCACGAGCTCTATTACTGGGATTCGTATTTCACGATGCTCGGACTCGCCAGCAGCGGCCGCCATGACCTGCTGGTGAGCATGGCCGACAATTTCTCGTTTCTCATCGACACCTATGGCCACATTCCGAATGGCAATCGCACCTATTACCTCAGCCGTTCGCAACCGCCGATGTACGGCCTGATGGTCGAACTTTTCGAGTCGCACGGCGTGGACCGCGCCCTGCGCTATCTGCCGCATCTGCGACGTGAGTACGAGTACTGGATGGACGGCGAGGCGTCGCTCGCACCCGGCGACGCCCGGCGTCATGTCGTGCGCATGCCCGACGGTGCCTGCCTGAACCGCTATTGGGACGAGCGCGATACGCCACGCGAGGAGGGCTATCTGGAGGACGTGAATACGGCGCTGCATGCCCCGCACCGACCCGCCGGCGAGGTGTATCGCGATCTCCGCGCAGGCGCGGCGTCGGGCTGGGACTTCAGTTCGCGCTGGCTCGATGACGTCAATGACCTCTCGTCGATCCGCACCACGGCTATCGTCCCCGTGGACCTGAACAGCTTTCTGTACGCCTCGGAACGCCAACTGGCCTGCCTCGCCCAGGCCGCCGGCGACTCGCAGGCCGCACACGCGTTCGCCGCCCGCGCACTGGCCCGGCGCGATGCGATGACCCGCTACCTCTGGAGCGACGAGGTTGGCGCCTTCCTCGACTATGACTGGCAGCGCGGGCAACGCCGAACTTGCCTGAGCGCGGCCGCGGCCACCCCGCTCTTCGTCGGGCTGGCCTCGCCGGCGCAGGCGCAACGCACGGCCGACACGCTGCGCGACCATCTGATCGCCGCCGGCGGTCTGCGCACGACCCAGGCGTCGAGTTTGCAACAGTGGGACCCGCCCAACGGCTGGGCCCCGTTGCAATGGATCGCCATCCATGGCCTTCGCAAGTACGGCGAGCAAGCCCTGGCGAGGGATATCGCCCACCGCTGGCTCTCGACCGTCAGCGCCCTGTATGTCCGTGAGAGCAAGCTCGTGGAAAAGTACTCGCTGCATACGAGCGACGCCATGTGCGCGAGCGGCGGGGGCGGCGGCGAGTATCCGCTGCAGGACGGCTTCGGCTGGACCAACGGCGTGGTGAGACGCCTGCTCGGCGATCATCCGGAACACGACGCGCATCAGGCGACGGCGCAAGGCCGCACGCCAGGCAATTGATCCGGCAAATGGTCGGGGCCGCGCAGGCGTGTCCGGCAAGGCGCGCGCGGAAACGGCTGTCGGGCTTCCGGGCGCCCGGCAGGCTGGCACCGGACCGATATTTGGCGTCGTACAATGCGCCTTACGAATCCCCGCATTCCCAGTGAGGCCTCATGAAGCATTCGGCGCATGCCGTAACCGACGCCGCCGTCGCCACTATCCGCGAGCGCATCGAACGCCAGGTTTATCCCGCCGGCGCGATGCTGCCCTCGCAGCGCCAGCTCGCCGAAGAGCTGGCGATCAGTCGCGCCTCGCTGCGCGAGGCGCTCTCGACGCTCGAAGCGCTCGGGATGGTCGCGATCCGCCCCGGCAAAGGGGTGTACGTGAACGACGCTTCGGCACGGGTCGGCGTCGCCTGGCGCTTCGCCGACCAGATCTCGCTCGCCGATACTTACCAACTGCGCTTTGCCCTGGAAGGCTTCTCGACCCGGCTTGCCGCCCACGCCGCCAGTGCCGACGAGATCGACTGGCTCACGGACAATGTCGAGTCGATGAAGGCCGCCCTGATCGAGGGCGATGTGGATACCGCCGCCCAGCTGGACTTCGCTTTTCACCTGCGTATCGTGGGGCTGGCCGGCAACGGCGCCATCGCAGACATTTTGCGCGGCAGCACTGACATCGTCATGGAGAGCCAGCGCCTGCCGTTCTATCAGCGCGAACTCGTGCTTTCCACCTATCATGAACATCTGGAGATCCTGAACGCCCTGCGACGACGCGATGGCGCCGCCGCCGGGGCCGCGATGGAACGCCATATCGTGCTGGCAGCCCAGCGAGCGGGCATTCATTTTCCTATCCCCTCTGCGTATTCGTCGCCCGACACCTTGCCCCCTCGTGAGAACGCAGAGCGTACTGGTGCCCCACACGTTCAGCTTTGAGATGCATCGGTTTTGCGCTATACTTTAAAGGTTTTAGTCATTTAACCCTCACCCTAGCGCCTACCCGCCTGACATCTCGTCCGCAGTCCGAGCATCCGCTGTGCGCATATTTCGCGCAATTCCGGTGCCCGCGCTGATGTCATCGCGAGCGGACGATGGGGCTGGCAGCCGGGGTGAACCCTTCAGGAGTTTCCCGTGCTGCCGTCATTCCCACCCGCCATTCTCGCGCTCGCTGACGGCACGGTCTTTCGTGGGTACGCCATCGGCGCTGCCGGTCACACCATCGGTGAAGTGGTCTTCAATACGGCCATTACCGGCTACCAGGAAATCCTCACCGACCCCAGCTATGCGCGCCAGATCGTCACGCTGACGTATCCGCACATCGGCAACACGGGCGTCAACGGTGAAGACGTCGAAGCCACGAAAGTCCATGCCGCCGGCCTGATCATCAAGGATCTCCCGATCCTCGACTCGAATTTCCGCGCCAACAAGACGCTCTCGCAATATCTGAAGGATGAAGGCGTCGTTGCCATCGCCGGCATTGATACGCGCCGCCTGACCCGTATCCTGCGCGACAAGGGTGCCCAGAACGGTTGCATCCTCGCAGGAGAAGAGGCGGACGAAGCCAAGGCCATCGCCCTCGCACAGTCGTTCCCGGGACTGGCCGGCATGGACCTCGCCAAGGTCGTCTCGACCACGGAACAGTATTCGTGGACGCAAACGGAATGGACGCTCGAGGAAGGCTACGGCGAACTGAAGCACCCGAAATTCCACGTGGTCGCGCTCGATTACGGCGTCAAGCGCAACATCCTGCGCATGCTGGCCGAACGCGGCTGCAAGGTCACCGTCCTGCCCGCCCAAAGCTCGGCTGACGAGGTGTTCGCCCTCAACCCGGACGGCGTATTCCTCTCGAACGGCCCCGGTGACCCGGAGCCGTGCGATTACGCCATTGCCGCCACCAAGACCTTCCTCGAGCGACGCATCCCGACGTTCGGTATCTGCCTCGGCCACCAGATCATGGGCCTGGCCGTCGGCGCCAGGACGCTCAAGATGAAGACCGGCCACCACGGCGCCAACCATCCGGTGAAGGATCTGGCAACCGGCCGCGTGGTCATCACGTCGCAAAACCACGGTTTCGCTGTCGATGCAAACAGCCTGCCCGCCAACGCCCGCGTGTCGCACGTGTCGCTGTTCGACGGCACGCTGCAAGGCTTCGAGCTGACGGACCGCCCGGCCTTCTGTTTCCAGGGCCACCCGGAAGCGTCGCCCGGCCCGCACGACATCGGCTATCTGTTCGACCGCTTCGTGCAGTCGATGGCCGACGCCAAGCAGCCGGCGTAAGGCACGGCGACGACGAACAACGGACAAGGAATCACGTCACATGCTCGGAACCTCGATCGGCATCGTCAACCTCTGGACCTATCTGGCCGGGGTGGTGGTGATCATTCTGCTGCCGGGACCGAACTCGCTGTATGTGCTGTCGGTGGCCGCGCAGCGCGGCGTGCGCCAGGGCTATGCGGGGGCGTGCGGCGTGTTCCTGGGCGACACGATCCTCATGACGCTGTCGGCCGCGGGCGTGGCCTCGCTGCTGCACGCCCAACCGGCACTCTTCTTCGTAGTGAAGTACCTCGGCGCCGCCTATCTTTGCTGGATGGGCCTGAACATGCTGCGCGGCGCGCTCGCGAATGCGCGGGCCGCACGGGCCAGCGCCGCGGCGTCGGTCGCCGCGCCGAAGCACGTCGACGCGGATCACCCGTTCAAGCGCGCGCTGTTCATCAGCCTGCTGAATCCCAAGGCGATCCTGTTCTGCGTGTCGTTCTTCATCCAGTTCGTCGATCCGGGCTACGCCCACCCCGCCGTGTCGTTCGCGGTGCTGGGCGCGATCGTGCAGACCTGCAGTTTCCTGTACCTGAGCACGCTGATCCTGGCCGGTTACCGCCTGGCCGAGCACTTCCGGCAACGTCGCCGGTTGAGCGCCGGGGCAACCGGCGGCGTGGGCGCGCTGTTCGTTGGCTTCGGTGTGAAGCTGGCGACCGCGACGCTGAGTTAAATTTTTGTTGAGAACGTTATGCCAAAGCGCACAGACATCAAGAGCATCCTCATCATCGGCGCCGGCCCGATCATCATCGGTCAGGCATGCGAGTTCGATTATTCCGGCGCACAGGCCTGCAAGGCCCTGCGCGAGGAAGGCTACAAGGTCATTCTGATCAACAGCAACCCGGCCACGATCATGACCGACCCGGATACGGCCGATGTGACCTACATCGAACCGATCACGTGGGAAGTCGTCGAGCGCATCATCGCCAAGGAGCGCCCGGACGCGATCCTGCCGACGATGGGCGGCCAGACCGCGCTGAACTGCGCGCTCGACCTGCACCGCCACGGCGTGCTCGACAAGTACAAGGTGGAACTCATCGGCGCGTCGCCCGAAGCCATCGACAAGGCCGAAGACCGCCAGAAGTTCAAGGACGCGATGACCAAGATCGGTCTCGGTTCGGCCAAGTCGGGCATCGCCCACTCGATGGAAGACGCCCTGGCCGTGCAGGCGCAGATCACGGCCGAGACCGGCGGCAGCGGCTATCCGATGGTGATCCGTCCGTCGTTCACGCTCGGCGGCTCGGGCGGCGGCATTGCCTACAACCGCGAGGAATTCGAAGAGATCTGCAAGCGCGGTCTCGACCTCTCGCCCACGCGCGAACTCCTCATCGAGGAGTCGCTGCTCGGCTGGAAGGAGTTCGAGATGGAGGTCGTGCGCGATCGCGCCGATAACTGCATCATCGTCTGCTCGATCGAAAACCTCGACCCGATGGGCGTGCACACCGGCGACTCGATTACCGTCGCCCCCGCGCAAACGCTCACCGACAAGGAATACCAGTTGCTGCGCAACGCGTCGCTCGCCGTATTGCGCGAGATCGGCGTGGAGACGGGCGGCTCGAATGTCCAGTTCTCGATCAACCCGAAGGACGGCCGCATGGTCGTCATCGAGATGAACCCCCGCGTGTCGCGCTCGTCGGCACTGGCCTCGAAGGCCACCGGGTTCCCGATCGCGAAGGTCGCCGCCAAGCTTGCCGTGGGCTATACGCTCGACGAACTGCGCAACGAAATCACTGGCGGCGCCACGCCGGCTTCGTTCGAGCCGACCATCGACTATGTCGTGACCAAGGTGCCCCGTTTCGCCTTCGAGAAGTTCCGCGAAGCCGACGCCCGCCTGACCACGCAGATGAAGTCGGTCGGGGAAGTGATGGCCATGGGCCGCACGTTCCAGGAATCGTTCCAGAAGGCCATGCGCGGTCTGGAAGTCGGCGTGGACGGTCTGGACGAGAAGTCGACCGATCGCGACGAGATCGTGGCCGAAATCGGTGAACCGGGCCCGGACCGCATCTGGTACGTCGGCGACGCGTTCCGCATCGGCATGAGCCTCGAGGAGGTCTACGCCGAGACGGCCATCGACCCGTGGTTCCTCGCCCAGCTCGAAGACATCGTCAAGAAGGAAAAGGCGCTCGCCGGCCGCACGCTGGAGAGCCTGTCGACCGAAGAACTGCGCTTCCTGAAGCAAAGCGGTTTCTCCGATCGCCGCCTGGCCAAGCTGCTGGATACCGACCAGACCGCCGTGCGCCGCGCGCGCATCGCGCAGAAGGTGCGCCCGGTCTACAAGCGCGTGGACACGTGCGCGGCCGAATTCTCGACCAATACCGCTTACATGTACTCGACCTATGAGGAAGAGTGCGAAGCCCAGCCGACCAACAAGAAGAAGATCATGGTGCTTGGCGGCGGCCCGAACCGGATCGGTCAGGGCATCGAGTTCGATTACTGCTGCGTGCACGCGGCGCTCGCGCTGCGCGAGGACGGGTACGAGACCATCATGGTCAACTGCAACCCGGAAACGGTGTCGACGGACTACGACACGTCCGATCGTCTGTACTTCGAACCGGTGACGCTCGAGGACGTGCTGGAAATCGTCGACCTCGAGAAGCCGGCCGGCGTGATCGTGCAGTACGGCGGTCAGACGCCGCTGAAGCTCGCCCTCGATCTCGAGGCGAACGGCGTGCCCATCGTCGGCACCAGCCCGGACATGATCGATGCCGCGGAAGACCGCGAGCGTTTCCAGAAGCTGCTCAACGACCTCGGTCTGCGTCAGCCGCCCAACCGCACGGCGCGCGCCGAGGACGAAGCCCTGAAGCTGGCCTCGGAAATCGGCTATCCCCTGGTCGTGCGTCCTTCGTACGTGCTGGGTGGCCGCGCGATGGAAATCGTTCACGAGCCGCGTGACCTCGAGCGCTACATGCGCGAAGCCGTCAAGGTGAGCAACGATAGCCCCGTGCTGCTCGACCGCTTCCTGGACGACGCCATCGAATGCGACGTCGACTGCATCTCGGACGGTACCGACGTGTATATCGGCGGCGTGATGGAGCACATCGAACAGGCCGGCGTGCACTCGGGCGACTCGGCCTGCTCGCTGCCGCCGTACTCGCTGTCGGCCGAAACGGTCGCCGAACTCAAGCGCCAGACGGCCGCGATGGCCAGGGCGCTCAACGTGATCGGCCTGATGAACGTGCAGTTCGCGATTCAGCAGGGCAATGGCGTGGACACGATCTATGTGCTCGAAGTGAACCCGCGCGCCTCGCGTACGGTGCCGTACGTCTCGAAGGCCACCGGCCGTCAGCTGGCCAAGATCGCCGCGCGCGCCATGGTCGGCCAGTCGCTCACGTCGCAGAACGTGACGACCGAGGTCGTGCCGCCATATTTCAGCGTGAAGGAAGCGGTGTTCCCGTTCGTGAAGTTCCCGGGGGTCGACCCGGTGCTCGGACCGGAAATGCGCTCGACCGGCGAAGTGATGGGCGTGGGCCGCACGTTCGGCGAAGCGCTCTTCAAGTCGCAACTGGCGGCCGGCTCGCGCCTGCCGGCCTCGGGCACGGTGCTGCTCACTGTCAAGGACGCCGACAAGCCGCGTGCCGTCGAGGTCGCCCGCATGCTGCACGCGCTGGGTTACCCGATCGTGGCAACGCGCGGGACCGCGGCGGCGATCGAAGACGCCGGCATCCCGGTGCGCGTGGTCAACAAGGTGAAGGATGGCCGTCCGCACATCGTCGACATGATCAAGAACGGCGAAATCGCGCTGGTATTCACCACGGTGGATGAAACGCGCACGGCCATCGCCGACTCGCGCTCGATCCGCATGTCGGCGCAGGCACACAAGGTCACGTACTACACGACCATCTCGGGCGCCCGCGCCGCGGTGGAAGGCCTGAAATACCTGCAGAACCTCGAGGTCTACGATCTCCAGGGGCTTCACGCCTCGCTGCCGAACTGAGGAAGTCAGGTTTGCCCGGCTGAGCGGGCCATCGCCCGGCCGCCCTGCGGGGCGCCGGGCGATGACGCGAAATATGGCGCGCCCGATGGGGAACCGATCTCCGCCGGGCGCGCCAAACGCTTCATGGATGGCGCGATGTCGTCCGGCGAACCCTCGGGGTCGCGCCGTCGGCAACTCTGCTACACTAATGCCATACAGGTGTCACAGCCGCGGTCGAGCGGCGTTCGCGAAAAGTGCGAATGCGGCTTTGCTGCGGCAATTTTTTTGTCTTTTGGAATAACGCGCATGAGTACCATTCCTCTGACCAAACGGGGCGCCGAGCTGCTCAAGAATGAGCTGCACCGCCTGAAGACCGTCGAACGTCCGAACGTGATCACTGCGATTGCCGAAGCCCGTGCGCAGGGTGATCTGTCGGAAAATGCGGAATACGACGCCGCCAAGGAAAAGCAGGGCTTCATCGAAGGGCGCATCGCCGAACTCGAGTCGAAGCTCTCGGCGGCCCAAATCATCGACCCCGCGGCGCTCGACGCCGAAGGCCGCGTGGTGTTCGCCGCCACCGTCGAACTCGAAGACCTCGACAACGGCGGCACGGTCCTGTATCAGATCGTCGGCGACGATGAAGCCGACCTGGAGCACGGCAAGATCTCGGTGAGTTCGCCGATCGCACGTGCGCTCATCGGCAAGTACGCAGGCGATGTGGCCGAAGTGCAGGCCCCGAGCGGCGTGCGTGAGTACGAGATCATCGATGTCCGCTACGTCTGATGTGACGTCTGCCGGCGGCTCGCCCAGGCTGGAACGGTTGTTCCGGCTGGTGGCAACGCTCTGGTGCGGGAGTCAGTGGGCGATTGGTTATGTCGTCGCGCCCACGCTTTTTGCGGTGCTCGAATCACGCACCGTGGCCGGAACGGTCGCAGGCCGGCTATTCCACACGCAGGCCTGGTTGAGCCTGGTTTGCGGGGCGCTACTGGTCTGGCTGGCTACGGCGCTCATCGCCCGTACGCCCGATGCCACGGCCGCGCGCAGCTATCGAACGCTTCGCTGGTTGGCGGTGGCGATGATGGTCTGCGTGCTGATCGCTTCGTTTGGCCTGCAGCCGTTCATGGCGGATTTGCGTGCGCAGGCGGAAGCCGCGGGCGTGGAAATCGGTCAGTCGGCTTTCGCCGCCCGATTCGGCATGCTTCACGGCATTTCGAGCGGAATTTACCTGCTGCAAAGTCTGTTGGGGATCGTGCTGATCTGGCGTCAGCCAGTACGCGGCTGATTGTCGCAGGCGTGGGTGGCCGGGCCGGATGGAACGCTCGGCGGCTCCGTCAAGGCGCGTCGAACACCGTCGCCCACGAAAAAACGCGCCCGACATTGTCCGGGCGCGTTCTTTTAGGCAAACGCCACAAAGCGGAAGCGGCGATCAGTCGTTGCGCTGACGCTTGACGCTGGTCTGGCGCTTCTTGGCCTTCTTGACGATGCCGCCGGCAGTCATGCGTTCGTTGCCGCGAACGGTCACTTTCTTGACCGTCGGGCGTCGCCCGGCGTTGGTGCTGTGCTTGACGACTGTCACAGTGCGGGGGGCGCGGCCCTTGACCGTGGCTCCGGTTCCGCCGGATTTGGCGCGAACCGGGGCTTCGGCGGTTTCGTCGGGCGTGGGACGGTACAGGACCAGCAGTTTGCCGATGTGTTGCACCGGCGCGGCACCGAGTTGGTCGCAAATGGTGTCGTAAATCGCCACGCGCGTGTCGCGTTCGTCGCCGAACACGCGCACCTTGATCAGTTCGTGGGCCTTGAGGGCGCCGTCGATTTCCTTGAGCACCGCCGGCGTCAAGCCGTCGGCGCCGATCAGAACGACGGGATTCAGCGCATGGGCGGCGGAGCGCAAGTCGGCGCGTTGCGCCGGGGTCAGGGTCAAAGCGGGCATAGAAAACAGACGAGACAAACGAGTTAGGATGCGCCCGCGAGCGCTGGTGAGGCGTCTGCCGCACGGCAGGCCGCTCCACGCATTTTTGGGCGCGCAAGGGCGTATTATCCTGCAAATTGCAGCGTTTTCGAAGAATCATGGCAAAAAACCGTTTCAGTCACGCGTGGCTGCACGATCACATCAACGATCCCTACGTCAAAATGGCGCAGCGCGAGGGCTATCGCGCCCGCGCAGCCTATAAACTCAAGGAAATCGACGAACAGGACCGGCTCATCAAGCCGGGGCAGGTGATTGTCGACCTGGGGTCGACACCCGGCAGTTGGAGTCAATACGCGCGCAACAAGCTCGCCAAGGGCAATCGGGTCGACGGCGGTATCGACGGCACGATCATCGCGCTCGATATCTTGCCGATGGAGCCGATCGCCGACGTCCATTTCCTGCAGGGCGACTTCCGGGAAGACAGCGTCCTCGAGCAACTCGAGGAAATCGTTGCCGGGCGCAAAGTCGACCTTGTAGTTTCGGATATGGCCCCCAACTTGTCGGGAGTGGCGTCGGCCGACGCCGCGCGAATCGAGCATTTATGCGATCTGGCGCTCGATTTCGCTCAACGACACCTGAAACCGGAGGGCGCGCTGCTGGTCAAATGTTTTCACGGCAGCGGCTATAGCCAGATCGTCGAGAAATTCAAACAACAGTTCAAAACCGTGGCGCCGCGCAAGCCGAAGGCGTCTCGAGACAAATCTTCCGAAACGTTCATCCTCGGACGGGGTTTGAAAAAACCGGCTTGATGCCCGTCAAACCGGCGCACTGGCGCTATGGTGGCGGTAGAGAATCACTATGGCGGTGTGCCTGCGAGTGGATTAGAATGAATTCCTGGCGCGAAGCGATTTCATGAAGGAGCAACGCTTTGAACAATAATATGTTTTCCAAAGCGGCGGTGTGGTTAGTCATCGCGCTGGTCTTGTTTACTGTTTTTAAACAGTTCGACAAGCCGCACGTCCAGGAGGGCGTGACGTACTCCCAGTTCATGGACGATGCCAAGAACGGCAAGATCAAGAACGTGGTGGTGCAGGGCCGCAGCCTTCAGGTCACGCCCAGCGACGGTCAGAAGTACACCATCGTGTCGCCCGGCGACATCTGGATGGTGGGCGATCTCATGAAGTACGGTGTTCAGGTCTCGGGCAAGGCCGACGACGAACCGAACGTGCTCATGTCCGCGCTTTACTACCTCGGACCAACGCTGCTGATCATCGGCTTCTGGTTCTACATGATGCGGCAGATGCAGGGCGGGGGTAAGGGCGGCGCCTTTTCCTTCGGTAAATCCCGTGCGCGCCTCATCGACGAGAATGCCAATCCGGTCACCTTTGCCGACGTCGCGGGCTGCGACGAAGCCAAGTACGAGGTCGGCGAGCTGGTCGACTTCCTGAAGGATCCGCAGAAATTCCAGAAGCTGGGCGGGCGTATTCCACGCGGCGTGCTGCTCGTCGGGCCGCCGGGAACCGGTAAGACGCTGCTGGCACGCGCCATCGCGGGCGAAGCCAAGGTGCCGTTCTTCAGCATTTCGGGTTCTGACTTCGTGGAAATGTTCGTCGGCGTGGGCGCGGCCCGTGTGCGCGACATGTTCGAAAACGCCAAGAAGCAGTCGCCGTGTATCGTGTTCATCGACGAAATCGACGCGGTCGGTCGCCATCGTGGCGCCGGCATGGGCGGCGGTAATGACGAACGCGAGCAGACGCTGAACCAGATGCTCGTCGAAATGGACGGCTTCGAAGCGAATTCGGGCGTGATCGTGATCGCGGCGACCAACCGTTCGGACGTGCTGGACAAGGCGCTGCTGCGTCCGGGGCGCTTCGACCGTCAGGTCTACGTCGGTTTGCCGGATATCCGCGGTCGCGAGCAGATCCTGAAGGTGCACCTGCGCAAGGTGCCGATTGCGAACGACGTCGACGCATCGGTCATCGCACGTGGCACGCCGGGCATGTCGGGCGCCGATCTGGCCAACCTCGTGAACGAAGCGGCATTGTTTGCGGCGCGTCGTAACAAGCGCATCGTCGAGATGCTCGACTTCGAAGACGCGAAGGACAAGATTTTCATGGGTCCCGAGCGCAAGTCGGCGGTCATGCGCGACGAGGAACGCCGTGCCACGGCCTACCACGAGTCGGGTCACGCGGTGGTGGCGATGCTTCTGCCGGGGGCCGATCCGGTCCACAAGGTCACGATCATTCCGCGTGGATGGGCGCTGGGTCTGACGATGCAGTTGCCGGAACACGACAAGTATTCGGAGTATCGCGACACCATGCTCACGCAGATCGCGATCCTGTTTGGCGGTCGTGCGGCCGAGGAAGTCTTCATCAACAAGATGTCGACGGGGGCATCGAACGACTTCGAGCGCGCGACCAAGCTGGCGCGCGACATGGTGACCCGCTACGGCATGTCGGACGCCCTGGGCCCGATGGTCTACGTCGACACGGAGCAGGATTCGGTGTTCGGCCGGATGTCCGCCAAGTCGGTGTCGGAAGCCACGCAGCAAAAGGTCGATGCGGAAGTGCGTCGTATTCTCGACGAGCAGTACGCGCTGGCCAAGAAGCTGCTGGAAGACAACCGCGAGAAGGTCGAGTCGATGACGCAGGCGCTCATGGAGTGGGAAACCATCGACGGCGAGCAGATCAACGACATCATGGACGGCCGTCCGCCGCGCCCGCCGAAGAGCGGCCCGTCGAACGGTGGTGCTTCGGGCGGCAACTCGCCGCTCAAGCCGAGCAACACCCCGGCAACCGTGTGATCGGTTGCCGCGACGGACGAAAGCACGTCGTTTCAGAGAAGGCCGGCAGACCGCCGGCCTTTTTGTATTTTCCGGGCGGCATCGGAGGGCGGTCGCAGCGCGCCCTGGCCGATCGGCATATGGGCGTGATCGAGTGTTTCCGAGTGTTTCCGCGGTCGATACGCAGGGTGAATCCGGTAACATTACGGCCATAAGCGATGCCCGCCTTGCGGGCGCGTGGGTCCGCTCCTCCCGAACGGGCCACCACACAGGTTTTTCTGAGCCACGAGCTGTCGAATGTCCACTGAGCAGTCGAAATCCGCGCCTTCCGCCTCGATGCCCGCCGACGATATCGTCGCGCCTGCCGATGCCCTCCACACCCCGGCCAGTCCCGCCACATTGGCGCTGGGCCCCCGTTTCCGGCTCGATGCCAGCCGTGTCCACGTGATGGGCATCCTGAATGTGACGCCCGATTCGTTTTCCGACGGCGGCAAGTTCGTGGCGCGCGACGCGGCGCTGCGCCATGCCGAGCAACTGATTTCTGACGGGGCGGATATCCTCGACATCGGCGGTGAGTCGACCCGTCCGGGGGCCGAGGCATTGCCGGAGGACGCCGAACTCGAGCGCGTCGTACCGATCGTCGAGGCATTGCGCGATTGCGGCGTGCCGCTTTCGATCGACACCTACAAGCCGGGCGTAATGCGCGCCGTGCTGGCCGCCGGCGCGGACATGATCAACGACATCTGGGGCTTCCAGCAGCCCGGTGCGATCGAGGCGGTACGCGACAGCGAGGCAGCGCTGTGCATCATGCACATGTTGCACGATCCGAAAACGATGCAGGATGCGCCCATCTACACCGATGTGGTGACCGAAGTCGCGGCCTTCCTGGATGGCCGGGTCGACGCGATGCTCTCGGCCGGTGTTGCGCCGACGCGTCTGTATCTCGATCCGGGATTCGGTTTTGGCAAGAATCTCGCCCATAATCTCGCCTTGCTCAAGCATCTGCGGGTGCTCTCGCGCGACGGCCTGCCATTGCTCGTGGGCATGTCGCGCAAAAGAATGCTCGGCGAAATCACCGGACGCGCCCTGCCGCTGGAGCGCCGCACGGCGAGTGTGGCGGCCGCGCTGTGCGCTGCCCAGCAGGGCGCTGCTGTCGTGCGGGTGCACGATGTGGCGGAGACCGTCGATGCCCTGAAGGTATGGCAGGCGGTGCGCGACGCCGAGTAGGCGTATGGCAGGCCGGGCCAGACGTCGGCCGGGGACCGAGTGGGGACGCATGTCGTCGAAAATATCGCCACCCCGCTCGCGCTCGAACGACGAGCAAGACACAGAATGAAAGACGCGCACGTCCGGCCCACCACGGGGCGAGGGCGTGACGCCTCACCTGGGAACGAAGCAAGATGAAACGACGCTATTTTGGGACGGACGGTGTTCGCGGCACCGTGGGCGAAAGCCCGATCACGCCGGAGTTCGTGCTGCGGCTCGGCTATGCGGCCGGGCGCGTGCTGGCCGGCAATCAGACGATGGGCCGGCCGACGGTGTTGATCGGCAAGGACACCCGGGTCTCGGGTTACATGCTCGAAGCCGCGCTGGAAGCCGGGTTCGCGGCCGCCGGCGTCGATACGATGATGGCGGGCCCCATGCCCACGCCCGCGGTCGCCTACCTGACCCGCGCACTGCGCCTGGCGGCGGGCGTCGTCATCAGCGCCTCGCACAATCCGTATCACGACAACGGTATCAAGTTCTTCTCGGCCGACGGCAACAAACTGCCGGACCAGACCGAACTGTCGATCGAGGCGGAGCTCGGCAATCCGATGTCCTGCGTGCGCTCCGAGCAGCTAGGCAAGGCGCGTCGCCTGGACGACGCCGCCGGCCGCTACATCGAGTTCTGCAAGAGCACCTTCCCGAACGATTTCGACCTGCGTGGCATGAAAATCGTGGTCGACTGCGCCAACGGTGCGGCGTATCACATCGCGCCGCACGTTTTTCACGAACTGGGCGCGGAAGTCATCGCGATCGGCAATCAGCCGAACGGTTTCAACATCAACGAAGACTGCGGCGCGACCGCCCCGGATGCACTCATGCGCGCAGTGCGGGCGAACCATGCCGACATTGGCGTGGCGCTCGACGGCGACGCTGACCGCCTGCAGATCGTCGACGGTGCAGGACGTTTGTACAACGGCGACGAGCTGTTGTATCTGCTCGTCAAGGATCGTCTGGACAACGGCGGCGTGCCCGGTGCCGTGGGCACACTGATGACCAACATGGCCGTCGAAGTGGCGCTCAAGGGCCTGGGGGTGCCGTTCGTGCGCGCCAAGGTCGGCGATCGCTACGTGCTCGAGCAACTGCACAAGCATGGCTGGCAGCTCGGTGCGGAAGGCTCGGGGCACATCCTGTGTCTGGACAAGCACACCACGGGCGACGGCATCGTCTCGGCGCTGCAGGTGCTCGCGGCGATCCGTCGCGCGGACAACAAGCCGCTGGCCCGGCTGCTCGACGGTGTGCGCCTGTTCCCGCAACACATGATCAACGTTCGCACGATACCCGGTTACGACTGGCAGGCCGACGCGCGTCTTGCCGCCGAACGCGACGCCGTCGAGGCAAAGCTCGGCGACGCGGGCCGTGTGCTGATTCGCGCATCCGGCACCGAACCGGTGCTGCGCGTGATGGTCGAGGCGCGCGACGAGTCGCAGGCCACGTCGTTGGCCCAGCATCTGGCGAACGTCGTGAAGGCGGCCGCTTAATGCCCTGTCGGAACAGCGCCATGACGTCATAACGCGTCGCCCGGCCGGCCCTCAGGCCGACACCCGGCGGCGGTCGCCGACCATTCGCGGTCGGTCTGCCGGTGCCTTGCGCGATATCATTCGCCCCGATCGTTCCCGCCGGTCAATCCCGGCGCAAAAGCCGTCACGGTTCGTGGCGGCTTTTGTCGTTTCCGGGGCGCCGAAAACGCCTTTCGCGCGCCACCACACCATCCAATCATGGGAATTACGGGGCATTGCGCCATCCGTTTGTGACAGTCTTCGTGACGGTTGTCGGCGAATTTCCGACATCGATTCGTCACGGTCATGGCGGGGTCCCGGCGCCTAAAAGTGCGCGGCAGGCGTGCCGGATGGTCGCCGAAATCTACCGAAACCCGCGCCAGTCAACGATCTTGTGCACCGCCAGAGCGGTGTGGAAGCTGCATGCAATGTGTCGATGGGAAGACGGCTTCGTGACACTTTGATGGTGGGCTTTCGAATGTGACACATTACTGTCACATTCGGAATCTATGCTTCGAGCCATCCACACGCTGTACCACACCAACTCGGAGAGATCCATGAAGCTGATGAAGACTGCGATTGCCGGCCTGGCTGGCGTTCTGTTTGCCGCGGGCGCGATTGCGGGCGAGATTACGGGTGCCGGCAGCACGTTCGCCGCTCCGATCTACACGAAGTGGGCCGACGCCTACCAGAAGGCGACCCAGAACAAGGTGAACTACCAGGGTATCGGTTCCTCGGGCGGCATCAAGCAGATCCAGGCCAAGACCGTCGATTTCGCTGGCTCGGACGCCCCGCTGACCGATGAAGAACTCGCCAAGCAGGGCCTGTTCCAGTTCCCGACCGTGGTCGGCGGCATCGTGCCGGTCATCAACGTGCCGGGTGTGAAGGCTGGCGAGCTGGTCCTGTCGGGCGAAGTGCTGGGCGACATCTACCTGGGCAAGATCAAGAAGTGGAACGATCCGGCCATCGCCAAGCTGAACCCGAAGGTCAAGCTGCCGGATACCGACATCGCCGTGGTTCGCCGCGCCGACGGTTCGGGCACGAGCTTCGTGTTCACGAACTACCTGTCGAAGGTCAACGCCGAGTGGAAGAGCAAGGTCGGCGAAGGCACCACGGTCAACTGGCCTACCGGTACGGGTGGCAAGGGTAACGACGGCGTTGCCGCCTTCGTGCAACGTCTGCCGGGCGCCATCGGTTATGTCGAATCGGCCTACGCCAAGCAGAACAAGCTCACGCACACGGCACTCGTGAATGCCGACGGCAAGACGGTCGAGCCGGATGCCAAGACGTTCGCGGCCGCGGCCGGCAAGGCAGAGTGGTCGAAGACGTTCTACCAGATCCTGACCAACGAGAAGGGTGCCGATTCGTGGCCGATCGTGGCGGCGACGTTCGTTCTGGTGCACCAGAAGGCTGACGCGGGCAAGGAAGCGCAAAGCGCCGACGTACTCAAGTTCTTCGACTGGTCGTTCAAGAACGGCGTGAACACGGCGAAGGAGCTGGACTACATCCCGCTGCCGGAAGCCGTGCTCAAGCAGATCCGTGCCGGCTGGAAGGCAAAGGTTGCCGAATCGGCCGCCAAGGCCGGTATCTAACGCGCCTTGCAGGCATCGGGCAATGCAAGGCTGCGTTGCCCGTGACCACAAAACCGGCAATATCCGCGCCGCCTGTTCCGAAGCCCGGACTCTGATCCGGCACCGGCCGGCGGCGCGCTCACGCTGAGACGACATCATGGCAGAAGCCACCAGCCCCCTCGCAACGCCGGGCGCGCAGCGCGCCCCGTCTTCCGTTGGCGACTTTCTCTTCGCGCTGCTGGCACGCGCGGCCGCGTTCATCACGCTGCTCCTGCTCGGTGGCATCATCGTGTCGCTGATCGTGAGCGCAATGCCGTCGATCGAGAAGTTCGGCTTCGCCTTTCTGTGGACGAAGGAGTGGGATCCACCCGCGGAGCAATTCGGCGCGCTCGTCCCCATCTACGGCACGATCGTCACGTCGGTGATCGCGCTCATCATTGCGGTGCCGGTGAGCTTCGGTATCGCACTTTTCCTGACGGAACTCTCGCCCGTGTGGCTGCGCCGCCCGCTGGGCACCGCCATCGAGCTGCTCGCGGCCATCCCGAGCATCGTCTACGGTATGTGGGGCCTGCTGATCTTCGCCCCGATCTTCAGCCAGTACTTCCAGAAGCCGCTGCAATCGCTGCTCGGCAATGTGCCGGTCATCGGCGCGCTCTTCCAGGGTCCGCCGCTGGGCATCGGTATCCTGCCGGCCGGCGTCATCCTCGCGATCATGATCATTCCGTACATCGCCTCGGTCATGCGCGACGTGTTCGAAGTCACGCCCGTGCTGCTCAAGGAATCGGCGTACGGCATCGGCTGCACGACCTGGGAAGTGATGTGGCGAGTGGTGCTGCCCTTCACGAAAACCGGCGTCATCGGCGGCATCATGCTCGGCCTGGGCCGGGCGCTCGGCGAGACCATGGCCGTCACCTTCGTGATCGGCAACACGAACCTGCTCGACAACGTGTCGCTGTATTCGCCGGGCAACAGCATTACCTCGGCGCTGGCCAACGAATTCGCCGAAGCCGGGCCGGGCCTGCACACCTCGGCGCTCATGGAGCTCGGCCTGATTCTCTTCTTCATCACCTTTGTGGTGCTGGCGCTGTCCAAGCTCATGCTGCTGCGCCTCGAGAAAAGCGAAGGTAAATAATGACCCAACAAGCGCTCGAACTGGAAACGCCCGACGTGAAGCCCACCGACGCCTTTACCCGCGTGCGGCTCCAGGCCTACCGCCGCCGCAAGAATATTTTCGCGATCGCCATGTCGCTCGCGGCGATGGCCTTCGGCCTGCTCTGGTTGCTGTGGATTCTCTACACGACCCTCTCGCTGGGTGTCGGCGGCCTGTCGCTGTCGCTGTTCACCGAGATGACGCCGCCGCCGAATACCGCCGGCGGGGGGCTGGCCAACGCCATCGCGGGCAGCCTCGTGATGGTCGGCATGGCCACGCTGTTGGGCACCCCGCTGGGCATCCTCGCGGGCGTGTACCTCGCGGAATACGGACAGAAGTCCTGGCTCGCGAGCCTCACCCGCTTCATCAATGACATTCTGCTCTCTGCGCCGTCGATCGTGATCGGCCTGTTCGTGTATGCGCTGGTCGTGGCCAAGATGGGGCACTTCTCGGCGTGGGCCGGCATCGTGGCGCTGGCGCTGCTGCAGATCCCGATCGTGATCCGCACGACCGAGAACATGCTCAAGCTGGTGCCGAACAACCTGCGCGAGGCCGCCTTCGCGCTGGGCACGCCGAAGTGGCGCATCATCGTGAAGATCACGCTGAAGGCCTCGATCGCCGGCATCGTGACGGGGGTGCTGCTGGCCGTGGCGCGCATTGCGGGCGAGACCGCGCCGCTGCTCTTCACCGCGCTGTCGAATCAGTTCTGGTCGATGAACCTGAACCAGCCGATGGCCAACTTGCCGGTCACGATCTTCAAATTTGCCATGAGCCCGTTTGCGGAGTGGCAGGCGCTTGCCTGGGCGGGGGTGTTCATCATCACCCTCGGGGTGCTGTTCCTGAACATTCTGGCGCGCACGCTGTTTGCCAGGAAGTGACCGGCGAATCGAGCGACGCGAAACGACACCTCCCGACACGACGCCTACATGACGGTTGAGACCAACATGACGAACCCGACCCAAGAAATCAAGCTGCCCTCGAAGATCGAAGTCAAGAACCTGAACTTCTTCTACGACAAGTACCACGCGCTCAAGAACATCAACCTGCGCATTCCCGATCGCAAGGTCACGGCCTTCATCGGCCCGTCGGGTTGCGGCAAGTCGACGCTGCTGCGCACGTTCAACAAGATGTACGCCCTGTATCCGGAGCAGCGCGCCGAGGGCGAGATCAACATGGACGGCGAGAACCTGCTCACCAGCAAGCAGGACATCGCGCTGCTGCGCGCCAAGGTCGGCATGGTGTTCCAGAAGCCGACCCCGTTCCCGATGTCCATCTACGACAACATCGCGTTCGGCGTGCGCCTGTTCGAGAAGCTCTCGCGCTCGGAAATGGACGACCGTGTCGAGTGGGCGCTGACCAAGGCGGCGCTGTGGAGCGAAGTCAAGGACAAGCTGCAACAGTCGGGGTACGGGCTCTCGGGCGGCCAGCAACAGCGTCTGTGCATCGCGCGCGGCATCGCCATTCGTCCGGAAGTGCTCCTGCTCGACGAGCCGTGCTCAGCGCTCGACCCGATCTCGACCGGTCGTATCGAAGAGCTGATCGCCGAGCTCAAGGACGACTACACCGTGGTGATCGTCACGCACAACATGCAGCAGGCCGCGCGTTGCTCGGACTTCACGGCCTACATGTATCTGGGCGAGCTGATCGAATTCGGCGAGACCGAGAAGATATTCATCAAGCCGGATCGCAAAGAGACCGAAGACTACATCACCGGCCGTTTCGGTTGATGCCCACGAGGAAATCAGCGACATGAACGACAAACACCTTTCCAGCCAGTTCGACTCCGACCTCAATCAGGTTTGCTCGCGCGTCCTCGAAATGGGCGGCCTGGTCGAATCGCAGATCGTGACGGCCATGCAGGCGCTCAACACGTTCGATCGCGCGCTCGTGGACGAAGTGATCGCCACCGAGCAGCGGCTGAACACGATGGAAGTCGAGATCGACGAGGAGTGCAGCAAGATCATCGCCCGCCGACAGCCGACCGCGCGCGATCTTCGTCTGCTGCTCTCGATCTCCAAGACGATCACCAACCTGGAGCGCGCCGGCGACGAAGCCGAGAAGATCGCCAAGCGCACGCGCCATCTGCTCGAGGACGGCGCCGCGCAGAGCGTGAATTTTGCCGAGATCAAGCTCTCGGGCGAGATGGCGGCTCAATTGCTGCGCCGCACGCTCGACGCGTTTGCCCGCCTGGACATCGTCGCCGCGGCAGAGATCGTGCGCGACGACAAGGCGATCGACAATGAGTTTCGTGGCTTCGTGCGAAAATTGGTCACGTACATGATGGAAGACCCGCGGACCATTTCGGCGGGCCTGGATTTCCTGTTCATCGCCAAGGCCGTCGAGCGCATCGGCGACCACGCGAAGAACATCGCGGAGTTCATCATCTACATTGTCAAGGGCACCGACGTCCGGCACATTTCGCGCGAAGATCTGCAGCGCAAAGTGCAAGGCGAGTAAAGCCAGACATCACCGAAGGTTTGAGAGGAACCGATGCCCAGCAGCATTCTGATCGTGGAAGACGAGCCGGCGATTTCCGAGCTGATCTCCGTTAATCTGCAACACGCGGGTCATTATCCGATCCGGGCGTACAACGCGGAGCAGGCGCTCACGTTGATCAGTGACGTCCTGCCGGATCTGGTGCTGCTGGACTGGATGCTGCCCGGCAAGTCGGGGGTGACGTTCGCGCGTGAGCTGCGTGCGAACGAGCGCACCAAGCACGTGCCGATCATCATGCTCACGGCGCGCAGCGAAGAGCAGGACAAGGTAATGGGCCTCGAGATCGGCGCGGACGACTACGTCACCAAGCCGTTCTCGCCGAAGGAGCTGATGGCGCGCATCAAGGCCGTGCTTCGCCGGCGTGCGCCGCAGCTCACCGAGGACGTGGTGAGCGTGAACGGCCTGAAGCTCGACCCGGCAACCCACCGCGTCACGAGCCACCAGGCCGGCGGCGACAGCATCAAACTGGACCTCGGGCCCACGGAGTTCCGGTTGCTGCACTTCTTCATGACGCACCCCGAGCGCGTGCACAGCCGCTCGCAGTTGCTCGACCAGGTGTGGGGCGACCACGTGTTCGTCGAGGAGCGCACGGTCGACGTGCACATCAAGCGTTTGCGCGCCGCGCTCAAGCCGGCGGGCCACGATGCTATGATCGAGACGGTGCGCGGCAGCGGCTATCGCCTGACGAAGTCCGTCTGACGGACCGAACCGAGCCTGCGCACCGCGCGCCCGGCGGCCGACGCCTGCCGGGCCAAGGCCGCTCTCGTCCGGTGGCGCCGGGCGGTAAAATTCCTGTGCATCGTCTATGAATATCATCTGGGCCCGTGCGCTGGCGTTCCTGATCCTGCAGGCGGTCATTTCGGTGGCCGTCGGCTGGCTGTTCGGCGCGAGCGCGGGTTACGTCACCGCCATCGTGCTGCTGGTGACGCAGCTCCTGTTCAACGTCTATCACGCCCAGCGTCTCTGGCGTCTGCTCGACGCCCCCGTCTACGGAGAAGTCCCCAGCGCCATCGGCCTGTGGGGCGAGATCTACTACCGGCTGCACAAGCTCGCCAAACGCTGGCACAGTCAGGTCAAGCAGGTGGAGCAACAGCACGCCCGCTTCATTCAGGCGATCCAGGCGTCGCCCAACGGCGTGATCATGCTCGACGAGCAGAACCAGATCGAGTGGTGCAACGCGATCGCCGAGGTGCATTTCGGCATCGACGCCAAGCGCGACCTGCGCCAGCAGATCACGCATTTGCTTCGCACGCCGGCGTTCTTGCACTACCTTGCATCGGAGCGCTACGACGAGGCGCTCACCATGCCGAACATGGGCGCCAAGCGTAACCATGTGCTGTCGATGCAGGTGTTTCCGTACGGGGACAACCGCAAGCTGATCATCTCGCTCGACGTGACCGACATCGAGCGCACCGACGCCATGCGGCGCGATTTCGTGGCGAATGTCTCGCACGAACTCAAGACGCCACTCACCGTGCTCTCGGGGTTTCTTGAAACCGTCGGGGAGTTGCCCCTGTCGCCGGAGGAAATCCAGCGCTACGTCGAGATCATGCGGCAGCAGGCCTCACGCATGCAGAACATCGTGAACGACCTGCTCACGCTCGCCAAGCTCGAAGGCAGCGGCAAGCCACCGGCGGACGACCGGATCGACATGGGCATGCAGATGCGCTCGCTGCGAAGCGATGCGGAAGGGCTCTCGCAGGGGCAGCACGTGATCGAGGTCGATGCGGCGCCGGGGATCGATCTTCGCGGCGCGGAGGGAGAGCTTCACAGCGCGTTCAGCAACCTCGTGAGCAATGCCGTGCGATATACGCCACAGGGCGGCAAGATCCGGATCGAATGGGGGCCGAGCGCCGATGGCGGCGCGCGTTTCGCCGTCGTGGATTCGGGGCTCGGTATTCCCGCGGAGCATATTCCGCGGCTGACCGAACGCTTCTACCGCATCGACCGCAGCCGTTCGCGCGATACCGGGGGCACCGGTCTGGGACTGGCCATCGTCAAGCACGTGCTCACCCGACATCAGGCCGATCTGAAGGTCACGAGCGAGGTGGGGCGGGGCAGCGTGTTCGCGATTCATTTCCCGCCCACGCGCGTGGTGCATCGCGCCCCCGTGGATGCGTCGGCCGCGTGATTGCCGGCGCGTTCGTGCCGCTGCCGCAGTGGCACGCGCTCAGTTGCCGGTCTGTACGTGCTGCGCGATTTCCTGCATCAGCACCATCTGGCTGTTGAATGGGGTCTTGCCCGGCTTGCGGCGAACATAGCTGCCGTCCGGGCGCATCAGCCAGGCCGCCGTATTGTCGCGCAGATGCACCATCAGGCCTTCGCGAATCACGCGCGCCTTCAGACGCTTGTCGCGCACCGGGAAGGCCACCTCCACGCGTCGGAAGAAATTGCGCTCCATCCAGTCGGCGCTCGAGAGCATGACGCGCTCGTCACCGTCGGCATGGAAGTAATAGATGCGATGGTGCTCGAGAAAGCGTCCGACGATCGAGCGAACGGTGATGTTCTCGGAGAGCCCCGGGACGCCCGCGCGCAGCGAGCATACGCCGCGCACGATCAGGTCGATCTTCACGCCGGCGCGCGACGCCTTGTACAGCTCGGCGATGATGGTCGGCTCGAGCAGCGCGTTCATCTTCGCGATGATGCGGGCCTTGCGGCCAGCGGCAGCCGCTTCCGTCTCGCGGCGGATGGCCTCGAGCAGATGCGCGTGCATCGTGAAGGGCGATTGCCACAGGCCGTCGAGATGGGTCTGGCGGCCGATGCCCGTCAACTGCTGGAAGACTACATGGACGTCGGCGCACAGGGTCTCGTCCGCGGTCATGAGCCCGAAGTCCGTGTACAGCCTGGCCGTGCGCGGGTGATAGTTGCCGGTGCCGAGGTGGGCATAGCGCTTGAGATACGTCTTCTTGCCCTGACGCGTGCGTCGCACGATCAATAGCATCTTCGCATGGCACTTGTGGCCGACCACCCCATAGACCACATGCGCGCCGACCGCTTCGAGGCGTGCGGCCCAGTTGATGTTCGTTTCTTCGTCGAAGCGCGCGAGCAGCTCCACGACCACCGTGACTTCCTTGCCGTTGCGGGCCGCCTCCATGAGCGCGTCCATGAGCGCGGATTCGTTGCCGGTGCGGTAGATCGTCTGCTTGATGGCCACCACGTCCGGGTCGCGGGCGGCCTGAAGCAACAGCTCCAGCACGGGCTGGAAGCTGTCGTACGGATGGTGCAGCAGGAGGTCGCCCTGATCGATGAGGTCGAACATGGCGGGCGAGGCGGTCATGCGCTTGGGCAATGCCGGCACGAACGGCACGAACTTGAGGTCCGGGCGGTCGACCATTTCGGGGAGCGGCATGAGGCGCACCAGATTGACCGGGCCCTTGACGCGGTAGCAGTCCGAGTCGGACAGGCCGCACTCGGTCTGCAGGCGTCGTACGAGCCGCGACGGCGCACCCGCGTCGACTTCGAGGCGCACGGCGTCGCCGAGGTGCCGGGCGGGAAGTTCGCCCTGGAGTGCCGTGCGCAGGTTCGTGATCTCGTCTTCGTCGACGAACAGGTCGCTGTTGCGGGTCACGCGAAACTGGTGGCAACCCTTGGCGGTGAGGCCAGGGAAGAGTTCGCTTGCGAAGCGCAGCATGAACGAGCTGAGCAGCACGAAGCTGTTGGGCAGGGGGGCCAGCGCGGGCGGCATGGGCACGAGGCGGGGCAGGGCACGCGGGGCCTGGACGATGGCCAGTTCCGCGTCGCGCCCGAAGGCATCCTTGCCTTCGAGCTCCACGGCGAAGTTCAGGCTCTTGTTGAGGACTCGCGGGAACGGGTGCGCGGGGTCGAGGCCGATGGGCGTGAGCACCGGCACCAGTTCGCGCAGGAAGTAGTCGCGGGCCCACTCGACCTGAGCGTCGTTCCATTGGCCGGACGGATGAAAGGCGATGCCTTCGGCCTCGAGTTTCGGCAGAATGCTGTCGAACATCGCGTATTGCTTTTCGACGAGCGCCTGTGCCCGGGCGCAGACTTGCGTGTAAACTTGCTGGAACGTCATGCCGTCGGGCGTGAGCATGCCCGGATTCTCGCGCATCTGCTCTTTCAGTCCGGCGACGCGGATTTCGAAGAACTCGTCCAGATTGCTGCTCACGATACAGACGAAGCGCAGGCGCTCGAGCAATGGCGTTGCCGGATCGGCCGCCTGGGCGAGCACGCGTTCGTTGAATGCGAGGATGCCCAGCTCACGATTGAGCAGCGGGTAATTCATATTGAACGTGCGAAAGACATGGGATTGGCGTGAATTCTTCATCCGTATTGTTACAGTTATATGACATTCACATTTGTCAACGACGTGTCATATACGATTTGTAACGTATTCGTCATTTATTTGTCGAGTGCGCGTCATGCATTTAAAGTGAAGCATCGCGTTTACCGACTCTCATCGCTCAGGCGCACCTCCCCATGAGTACCCCAACGCCCTTGCTAGCGGCCGTCGATCTCGGTTCGAACAGCTTCCGCCTGATCATCGGACGTGTGGAGGAAACCTCCGCCGGCACCCAGATCTATCAGGTCGATGCCTTGCGCGAGCCGGTGCGGCTGGCCGCCGGTCTGAATGCCGAGAAATACCTCGATCATCCGTCGCAGCAACGTGGGTGGGACGTGCTCAAGCGCTTCGGCGAGCGGCTGCGCGGTTTTCATCCCGACCAGGTGCGCGCCGTGGCGACCAACACGTTGCGCGTGGCCAAGAATGCGCAGGATTTCCTGGGCGAGGCGCAGCGAGCGCTGGGTTTTCCGATCGAAGTGATTGCCGGACGGGAAGAGGCGCGCCTGATCTATGCGGGCGCGGCGCATTCGGTGCCGACCTGCCCGGGCAACCGGCTGGTGGTGGACATTGGCGGTGGTTCGACGGAATTCATCATCGGTGAGGATTACGAACCGATCATCATGGAGAGCCTGTATATCGGCTGCGTGAGCCACAGCCGTCAGTTCTTTCCGAGCGGCAACGTGGACGAGTATGCGATGAAGCAGGCCGAACTGGCGGCGCGTCGCGAGATTCAGATCATCTCCGCGCCGTATCGCGATGCGGGCTGGTCGCAGGCGATCGGTTCGTCGGGCACGGCACGCGCGTTGGCCGAACTGCTCGAGGCCAATGGTTTCAATGACGGCGGCGTGCACGGTCTCACACGCGGCGGCCTCGAGCGTCTCAAGCGCGCGCTCATCAAGGCCGAGAACGCGAATCGCCTGAAGCTGTCCGGACTTAAGCAGGATCGCATTCCGGTGCTGCCCGGGGGGCTGTCCATCATGCTGTCCGTCTTCAACGAACTCGAAGTCGAGCATATGGAGACGACCGACGCCGCGCTGCGTCTCGGCGTGATGTACGACCTGCTCGGGCGGACCCAGCACCAGGACATGCGCGCGGTGACCGTCGAGCAGTTCGTGCGGCGATACGGCGTGGATCGGGCGCAGGCCGAGCGAGTGGGGCGCCTGGCCATTGCGCTGTACCGTCAGTTGCCGGTCGCCGGCGAAGATGCCGACGACGGCCGCGAGGACGACGAGGCGTTGCTGAGCTGGGCGGCGTCGCTGCACGAGATGGGGCTGTCGATCTCTCACAGTGCCTATCACAAGCATTCGGCCTACATCGGCAGCAACGCGGACATGCCGGGGTTTTCGCGTCCCGATCAGGCGCGCCTGGCGGAGCTGCTGCTGGGGCACGTGGGTAAGCTGGGCAAGCTCGCCGCGCAGGCGCAGCAGGTCGACTGGCAATTGCTGTTCTGCCTGCGGCTGGCCGTGCTGTTCTGTCGTCGGCGAACCGACGCGCTACCCGACAGCATCGAGGTCGAACGTCTGGGTGACGGTTTCCAGGTGTCGGTGCCGCGTGTATGGATCGAGGCCAACCCGTTGACCGATTACAGCCTGCAACGTGAGGCGCAGGAGTGGGAGAAGATCGGCATGCGCTACAAGGTGGTCTACGCCTGAGCGACTGCGTCGAAGCCTCGTCGTAGGGGCACCTGCACCGATGTGCGGCCCTCGATGAAAGAATGCCCGGCAGAAGCCGGGCATTTTTTTGTCCGTAGCGGGGGCGGAAGCCGTGGTGGAGAGGTCTGTCAGGCTTGCTGGAGCTTGCCGACGAGTTCGGGTCCGAGGAAGTGGCGCGCGTAGCGCGGGTTGATGTCGGACAGCCGGAATAGCGTGAGGAAGTCGGCGGTGTTGAAGTCGGGGTCCCAGGCCGGGGCGCCGCAGATGCGGGCACCGAGGCGCAGATAACCCTTGACGAGCGCGGGCGGTTCGACGTCGAGCGTGGATTGCAGCTCGTCGACGGGCAAGGCGATGCGCGGCACGGCGTGATATTCCGAGGGGGCCATGGCGGCGCCTTGCAGCTTGCGGTACAGGCTGGCGGCGTAGTGCCCGCCGTCGGCCATCGGCACGCTGGCGCAGCCGAGCATCGTTTCGAGGCCGTTGCGCAGCATGTATTCGGCCAGACCGCTCCAGAGCGCCATGATGACGGCGCCGTTGCGGTAGTCGGTGTGCACGCACGAGCGGCCCGTTTCGAGCATTTTCGGGCGCAGGTGATCGAGGCGGGAGAGGTCGAATTCTCCTTCGGAGTACAAACGTCCGAGGCGTTTGGCTTGTGCGGGGGGCAATACGCGGTAGGTGCCGACGACCCTGAGCGAGTCTTGATCGCGCACGATCAGGTGGTCGCAATATTGGTCGTATTCGTCGACATCCAGACCGGCCGGGCCTTTGACCGAGGCGCCCATTTCTTCGGCGAAGACCTGATATCTCAGGCGTTGGGCTTCCCGAAGCTCGCTTTCGTCGCGTGCCCACGCCACAGCCAGATTCGGTTTGACAGGCGTTTGAGGGCGAGGAAGACGCCTCCGCGACGTGGGGGTCAACGAAGAGAGCGGCATGGTGGGGTTCGGCAGGTCGCGCATAAAGGCCCTTTTTTTGACGGTCGCGTTGCGACGTACTTTAAAAAGCATCAATGTCGATTCCGTGAACGGTAGGCGACAATTCTATGACAAAACCACAAGTGTCATGAGTCAGGTCCCATTTTCCGTACCTTCCACGGGGCTGGCGCAGGCGCTCGGGAGGGGCCTTTCGCGCGGGATGGCCGCCGGTTCGCCGCCGGCGGCGGGCGGGTTCAGAGCAGATCGGGGTTGATGACGGCGCGCACGACGACCTGGCTTTCGTCTTCGCGACGGCGGGAGGCGAGCCACCAGATGCCCGATTTCTTGATGGTCCAGTAAGCTTCCTGGCCGCTCAGCAGCAGGGCGGCGAGTTGTCCGAGGGCGGGTTGGTGGCCCACGACGACGACGGTCTGTGCGGTGCCGGGCCAGTGGATGGCGCCGAGCAGGGTCATGGCGTTGGCGCCTGGGGCGAGATCGCGCACGATCCGCGGGGTGGGGGTGAGCGCCTGAGCCGTTTGCACGGCGCGCACGGCGGGGCTGGAGAGGATGAGGGCGTCGGCGGGCAGGCGGGCGCGCAGCCACTGGGCGGATTTTTCGGCCTGTTTGCGCCCGCGATCGGTCAGTTCGCGGGCAAGGTCGGCCTGGGCGCTGGTGGCCAGCGTGGCAGGCAGGTTTTCGGCGTCGGCGTGACGCCAGAGAATCAGGTTCATCGACACGGGTTCGGACATGGAGAACCTCCCACTATGGCGGGGTTTCGTGGCGGCGGGATGACCGTCGACGGTGCAGCAACGACAATGTCATTGTGCCAGCCGGAAAGAGGAAATTGCCCATGGGATGCGCGTCGATTTGACGCGGGGCGCCGAACGTTCTAGAATCTCATCTCTTTGCTCGGAGCGTAGCGCAGCCTGGTAGCGCATCTGATTTGGGATCAGAGGGTCGTAGGTTCGAATCCTATCGCTCCGACCAAAAAAACCTTGCAGTACAAGCAGTTACGGAGCGCCCCATCGGGGCGTTTTTCGTTTATCCATGATCCTGTCCCGGTGCGTCAAATATCCAGTGCTCAAACAGTGCTGGTGATTCATCCAGTTATCGGCGGGTTCATGCGCATTTCGTCCCTCAACTCGCCGGCAGGCATGGACGATCAGAACTGCGCGGTAAGCGAGAATCCGACTGTGGTGTGTGCTGTCTGAAAGGACGCTGGCTTATGGATTGGCGTGCCGGCAAAGACTTCACCAGCGACAAAGCCGAATGGGAGCCTGGTATTGCCGCGTACGCCAATGACCGCACCCGCAAGTTGTGTACCGGCCAGGTATTGCGCGTTCGGACCGCTGACACGGCCGTAATCCACCCCGGCGAAGAGCGATACGCCAGACGCGCCAGGTGCCCACTGCAATTCGTTGCGCCAGTAAAAGCCTTTTTCCGCAGCAAGGGACGATTCACCGTCAAATCCACGAACCGTATAACGGCTACCGATACTCATATCGTCGATGTAGTGCAGCACGTCGCCGGTGAATTGCCCGTGAAATGTCGTGACGTAGCGAAGTGGCAATTGACCGAGCGGCAGTGACAGGTTGGCGTCAAGTACCGCCATCTTGAAGCGATACGTCGGCGTGCCGGGCGGGGCGTTATCCGGCGCCGCCCCGAGCCCCGACACACTTTGCCGATAAGCAAGGGTGCTGTCGAATTGCCCGCCGCCGATGTGGTGACGATCCGAAATCCCGAACTCGATGAAAGTGTTGTTCCGGTACTGCTGATCGATTTCAGCGTCCTCGAGGAAGCTGCGTCCAAAGCGCTTGCTTAACCGGACGTGCGCGCTCAGCACATTGCTCTGGCTGCGCTGAAGGACTCGCGACAGTTTGAAATCGAGATTCTGCGACTGTCCACGCGTGACGAAAGTGTCGTTCACGCCTGCGATTTGCTGGTTATACCGATTGGCGTAGGCCGCCACTGTAGCAGTCCAGAATCCCCACGGAATCGAGTAGAAAGCATTCCACCCGTTCGATCCGAAGCGCTTGTCAGCGAACGACAGATCATGTGTCGCGCCGACATTCAGGATGTCGTTCAGACCCAGGGGATTGTCGATGCCGAGGGCGAGGCTGCCCTGTAGTTTCCCTGTATCGCGAGATCCTGAGTTGTCGACCGAGGCGACAACGCTCCATCGCTTTGTTCGCTTGACGTCGATGACGACATCACTCTCGCCCGGGGCTTGCGTCGGCACGATCTGCATCGTCACGTCCTGGCTGGCAAGGCGCTTCATCTGCTCAAGCCCCTGCTCGAGGTCGCGCAGTTCGAGGAGATCGCCCGGGCGTGTGGGGAATGCCGTACGCCACGTGCCGTATTGCGAGGCATCGGAGAAGCGGATGTCCCCGATGATGCCGGGAACGAGCATGAGCTTCAGTTCTCCGGTCGTCAGATCCTGCTCGGGCACGAGAACGCGTGTCGTCACATAGCCTTTGGCCAGAATCGCCTTAGAGAGCCCCGCCGTTATCGCTGCAATGCCCTCTCGGCCGACGCATTCGCCTCGATAGTGCGCGAGCCAGTCTGTTGCGAACGCAAATGGATCAAGAGAAAGCGATGACGCACCAGCGGCTTGCGCACGTTGCGGGAGTTTCTCGGGAACGTGCAGCGAAAACCTCTCGATCGGAAAACATGGGGACTCCACGGGAAGCGCCGGGAAGCCGTCTGCAGCGGGGAGTGCCGAGCGCACCGTTGGCGTATTGATCGCGGCGGCGCGCTCCTGTGCCTGACGTTGCTGCTCGAGCAGTTGCTGTTGTCGCGCATTCGACGCAGCCGCATCGACGGCCGGCGCAGGCGACGTTTGTGCCACAGCCTCGAATGACAGCGGAAGCGAGAGCAGAGCTGGAAGCAGGCGACAAAACTGTGCGGTTGACCAACGTGATGCGAAATTCATTGCGAGGCAACGGAAAAAGGAATCGCGGAGACAAGACGAGCGCCAGCCTGACCCGAAGTTGTAGATCGAAAAGCGATGTCAAAGAAAGGAGGCGTGTCCTACTTAACGACCCCGAATCAGGTGTCGAAGCGCATTGGTATCCCCGGCGATATTCATTCGGACTATTAGCTTTTTTTGGATGTTACCGCCATTGATCACTTTTCGGAAGATGGTTTTGCATAGGGAACTGATCATGAAAAATTTAGTAATATTCGGCATGCGAAGTTTTTTGCGATAAATGTAGAGCATCGGGAAGAGGCAAATAGAAAAAGACAGTCGCACAAAGATCAGATGAAAACACACACGAATCGGCGCGTGCGGGGCGCGCTTCAGGGGAGTGCCTTGGAAACTGGGTTGCAGCACGGCCTGATCCGCGCGCTGGTGCTTGCGCAGATCATTGCGCCGATTTCGGTTCGGGCGCAGGTAGTTGCAGCGCCGGGTGGTCCCAATGTCGTGCAGACTGCCAATGGCTTGCAGCAGGTCAATATCACCACACCTACCGCTGCGGGCGTTTCAAAAAACGTCTATTCGCAGTTCGACGTGCCGCGTCAGGGCGTCATCCTGAACAACTCGCCGACGATCGTGAACACACAGCAAGCGGGGTACGTCAACGGCAACCCCAATCTCGCTCGGGATCAGGCTGCGCGCGTGATCCTGAATCAGGTCAACAGCAATTCCCCGAGTCAGCTACGGGGTTATCTCGAAGTCGCGGGCAAGGCCGCGCAAGTCGTTGTGGCGAACAGCGCGGGAATCATGGTCGACGGTGGGGGGTTCATCAACACCACGCGTGCGGTGCTGACCACCGGTATTCCGATCATGGGTGCGGACGGCAGCCTCGCTGGCTATCAGGTCAACGGCGGGCGTCTGGTGGTTCAGGGAGACGGGCTGAACGCGGCGAATGTCGATCAGGTTGACCTCATCGCACGTGCCGTACAGGTCAACGCTGCGTTGCATGCCAAGCAACTGAATGTGGTGACGGGCGCGAATCGCGTCGATCACGAGACCCTCGCGTTGCAGAAGACAACCGGTGACGGTGCTGCGCCCGATGTGGCCGTGGACGTCGGCCAGTTGGGCGGGATGTACGCGCAACGCATCTTTCTCGTGGGCACCGAGAACGGCGTCGGCGTCTCCAACAAGGGTGTGATTGCGGCGCAGGCCGGCGATCTGACGCTGACGACCGAGGGTAAGCTTGTCACGACCGGGAAGCTTGATGCAACGGGCAATGCGCGCCTCAACGCCCTGACAGGCATCGACAATCGGGGTAGTGTCTACGCGGGCGGATTGACTGACATCCGCACAGGCGGCCTGCTCGATAACAGCGGTGTGCTGAGCGCAGCGGGCAATCTCATCGCGCAGGCCGCCGGTCTGACGTCGGGCGGCACACTCGGTGCCGGTATCGATTCCACGGGGCAGGCGACGCTCGCGGGCAATCTGAGCGTGACGGCCTCCGGAAAGGTGATCGCGACGGGGCGCAACGTCGCGCGCGGCGATATGACGTTCGTTGCCGGTGCGCTGGACCTGTCCGGCAGTCGTACGGATGCGAGTCAAAGCTTGTCGCTGACGTCGCGGGCGGGCGATATCGATCTTCAACGCGCCATTGTCACGGCGTCCAACGCGCTGAGTGTGAAGGCCGCGCAAGGCCTTCTCAATGCCAATGGCGTATTGTCGGCCGACACGATCACGTTGGCGGCGCTAGGCCGTATCGACAACACCGACGCACAAACGGCCGCGAGAACGCGACTCGACGTCACCGGGGGAAGTCTCGATAACCAGCGCGGGTTGCTTCAATCGGGCGGGCTTCTCAAGGTCAGGGGCGCATCGCTGAACAACACCGCCGGGCGTGTGGTATCGCTCGGCGGCGACGGAACATCCATCGATATCGACGGCGAATTGCGTAACGCGGCGGGCACGAACGGACTCGGTGCCCCCGGCGGGGTCATCGGCACCAACGGCGACCTGCGTCTGCATGCCGGCTCGCTGATCAATGCTGCGCAACTCGTCGCCGGGACGACGATGACCCTTACGTCCGGACAACTGGACAACACTAACGGAGCACTTTCCAGCGAGAAAATCGACGTGAGCGTCGACAGTGTTCTGACCAATCGTCAGGGCGCGATTTCCGCGACGACATCGACGCTTCGCGCCGGGCAACTCGTCAACGATCATGGACTGATCGACGCGGGCACCCTGTCGCTGACAGTGTTGGGGGATGCGTCAAACCGTTCGGGAGAGATCAAGCAGTACGGCGATTCGGCGCAGACCGTCAAAGTCGGTGGGGTGCTGGACAACAATGCAGGCACGGTGGCAACCAAGGCCAGCGGGCTGACACTGAACGTCGGACAGTTGGTCAACGATCAGGGGAAGATCAGCCATCTCGGCAGCGGCACCTTGTCGGTCGTGTCGACGGGTGACGTCACAAACTTGACCGGTCTGCTGGGAAGTCTGGGCGCGCTTCGGATCTCGGCGGCGCGCATCGATAACACGGGCGGCGAGCTGAGTGCGGGCGATTCCGTGTGGCTTACCGCCGCTGCGAACATCGTCAATCGTAGTGGCGGTGCGGTGTATGGCGCGAATAGTCTGACGGTTTCGGCGAGCACCGACATCTACAACACGGCGGGATCGATGCAGTCGGGGGGCACCGTCAAGCTGGATGCTAACGGTACGCTCACCAATACCGGCGGTCGTATCAGTGCCAATGGCGCGCACGATGCACTGACGGTGACCGTCGGTAGCCTCGTGAATGCCACCGGGCAACTGACGAATGCCGGCGATGGCGATACTTCTGTAACGGCAGCTCGGGACGTGGGCAATGCCGGAGGAACGATCGGTGGCAACGGCAAACTGAGCGTCAATGCGGCGTCGCTGAGCAACAGCGCCGGCGGCAAGATCATTGGCGGTGCAGACGTTCTGCTGGGTGTGGTCGGTTTGCTCGACAACTCGGCGGGGCAGTTGTTCGGCGGTAACTCGCTCACGGCGACGCAAGCCACCGCACGCTTGAACAATGCGGGCGGCACCATCGAAAGTCGCGGCGACGTCTCGTTGCAGGTCGCTTCGCTCGATAACGCAAGCGGCATCATCCGTTCGAACCGCGACGTGGGCGTGGGCGGTGCCATGAACGGTGCCGGACATATGACGGCCGGTCGCAATCTGACGCTTGCTGCCGTTGGCGACTACGTGAACGCATCCGCCAATCGTCTGCGCGCAGACGGCATGCTCAAGCTCACGTCGACGGGGCGCTTCACCAACGATGGCACGCTCACGGCACCCGGCACACTCGACGTACAAGCCGCCCAGATCGTCAATAGCGCGAATGGCTCGATCAATGCGGCGACGACACAACTGAGTGCTGCGGGCCTGTTCTCCAACTCGGGCAGCATCGGCGGCGATACCGTTCGACTCAAGGCGAACTACTTCTTCAATGGCTATGGTGTGCTGGGCAACGATGTGCAGATCAATGCCGTCGATATCGAGAACAACAGCGCGTCGGCGATTATGGGGGGCGCGAGGCGACTCGCGTTATATGCGTCGAACTCCGTCTCCAACTACGACGGAGCATTGCTCTACAGCATGGGCGACATCGAGATTGCGCGTGACGGCACACGCGACGGGCAGGGGCTGCTCGCCAATCAGATGGCGTTGCTGACCAACCGTTCGGCCAGCATCGTTGCCGACGGCAATCTGGACATTGCGGCGCGCGTCATCAACAACTCGCGCACCAGCATCGTGACACAGCCGGGAACGCCACAATCCACGACGCAGAGCTTCAGTCTCTACACTGCGGGGCTGACCGGTGGCGATGAAACGATGATGCACATGAGCCTGACGTTCCCAGAATGGTTCTGGAGCGGGGGCAGAGCGCCGATATCGTCATCGTTGCTGCAGACGCTTGCCAGACCGTTGGCTGTCGACATTCCAAAGTCTCAGGTGACGAATTTGGATCTTGCGGCGAAGACCTTCAGTCTGACGAAGCCGCTCGAAGAGTCGTATCAGGACATGACGACGCAAGGCCAGGGGCCGTGCGACGATCATGGCCAGTGCGCGTCGACCACCAAGACGCGCGACGTCGGCACGAACCCGACGCAGTACTTCAACAGCATCGTCGATAACGCGGACAGTTACCGTGTCGTGTTCTGGCCGGATTGGGATCCGAATACGATGATCCGGCCGGATCAGGCGATCTCGCGTGGCGATCTGGGGATCGATCAGCGCGACTACAACGAAATCGCGCGCGTCGTCACGACGACGCGAACGCGCGACGAACTCATCAGCGCATCTCCCGAGGCGAAGCTGCAAGCGCAGGGATCGATTCGCATCAATGCCGACGGCGGTGCGATCAACAACCAGTCGTCGACGATGACGGCAGGGGGCGATCTGATTCGACGGGCGACCGGTGGGTCTGTCAACGACGTTGGCATCACGTTGCAGGAGACGGTGACGCAAACGCAGACGTCGACTTTCTACTGGCATCAGAAATCGGGTGGCGACAGCGATCAGCAGACGGTGGCCTATCCCGTCACGCCGTTGCCGCCGACTACACTTGCGTCGCTTCCCGCGATTGCCGTGGGCAATCAGTCGGTGCAATCCAGCGGCAGGAACATCACGGTGTCGAGTGTGGACCGATCCGGTAATACGGTGGGTAGCGCAGGCGTGACTGGTGGTAATGCGACCGGCACGCAGTTGGGCAACCTGTCGGGTGCGGTGGCCAATCGTCAGACGCTTGGGTCATCTGCCCAGGCGATTCCCGGCCTGACGTTGCCAAAAAACGCGCTGTTCCAATTGCGCTCGGCACCGGGGCAAACCTATCTCGTCGCCACCGATTCGCGTTTCACCGATTACGGCAAGTTCATCTCCAGCGACTACATGCTCACTGGACTGAATCTCGATCCGCAGACAACGCAGAAGCGCATCGGCGACGGCTTTTATGAAACGCAATTGGTGCGGGATCAGATTACGGCGCTCACGGGCAAGACATTGCTCGCGGGTTACACCAATTATCTCGATGAGTACACGGCGTTACTCAACAACGGTGTGACGTACGGAAAGCAGTTCGGGTTGAACGTTGGCGTGGCTTTGTCGGAAGCGCAGATGAAGCAACTGACCAGCGACATGGTGTGGCTGGTCTCGCAAGACGTGACGCTGCCAGATGGGTCCGTTCAGTCGGTGCTGGTCCCGCAGGTGTATCTGGCGCAGGCCAACACCGTCGATCTGACGAATACTGGTGCGCTGGTCGTTGGCGGCAGCGTGAAGTTGGCTGCGACGGGCGATGTACAGAACAGTGGCCAGATCGTCAGCAATACCGCGACGACGATTCTGGGCGACGCCATCGTCAACCTCGGGGTGATGGGCAGTGGCGGCACGACCTCGCTGACGTCGCTTGGCGACATTCGTAACACCGGCGGTCGCATCGGCGGCAAGGATGTCGTGGTGAAGGCCGGTCGTGACGTCATTAACGAATCGACCACGCTCATACAGACGGCGGGGACCGATACCGGCGACTTTACGTCGAAGGCGACCGCAACGGGCGTGGGCGCGGTCGGGATTATCTCTGCGTCGAACAGCGCGACCGTCGTCGCGGATCGCGACGTAACGCTTAACGCGGGTGCGATTGCGAGCGACGGCGCGGTGATGGTCGCCGCTGGCCGGGACGTCAACCTGAATACGGTCGCGTTGACGCAATCGCAGACTGTCGGCACCAGCGACGGCCAGAACGGCGGGCACGATGTCGTTACCCAGCAAGTTGGCAGCGCGATCTCGGCAGGTGGAAACCTGGCGACCGCTTCCGGCCGCGACACGACGTTAAGCGGTGCGACGATTGCTGCGGGAGGGAGCGCGTCCGTTCTTGCGGGCAACGATGTCACGATCACTGCCGTTAAGGATTCGCACGCGCACGACGAGCGTTCGTTCGGCGGTTCGCTGCAGTTCACGAAGTCGTCGTTCGACGAAGCCGCGAATGGCGCCTCTGTAAGTGCGGGTAACAATGTGCTGATCGGCGCAGGCCAGACGAGTGCGGTCAACGGTGTACTTGGCGCTTATCAGGTCAGTCCGGTTGCAGCATCGTCCGGGTCGGGGAATCTGACGGTGCTTGGCTCGTCGGTGTCATCGCAAGGGACCGGCACTGTGGCGTTGGCTGCCACGGGGGATGTCAAGATAGGCACGGTGTCTGAGACGCACGACAGTAGTAGTTGGCAACACGACAGTAGTTCCGGGTTCCTCTCCAAGACGGAGGAGACGTCGGAAGCGCGCTCGCATAAGACGATTGCCGTGGGCTCGACGGTGTCGGGCGATTCGGTAGGTATCGCGGCAGGCAAGGATCTCATTGTCAGCGGATCGACGGTGGTGGGCACCAACGACGTCGCGCTGCAGGCGGGGCGAGACCTTCGCATCGAGACGGCGGAGAACGTGAGCGAGAGCAGCACCTTCTATGAGAAGAAGAGCTCGGGCTTGGGATCTTCGGGAGGTGCGGGGATTTCGTACGGAAAGAACGAGCAACGCGACTGGACCAACGACAGCAGTGTGACGCAGACAGGGAGCTTGGTGGGCAGCCTGAATGGCAACGTCAGCATGGTGGCAGGCAACGACCTGCTGGTTCGCGGAAGCGACATTATGGCGGGCAAGGACATCACCGGCATTGGTCAAAACGTCACGATCGAGTCGGCGGTGGAGCGCGAGCATCACGACGAGACGCATGAGTTCAAGAGTTCGGGCTTCACGCTTGCGGTGAAATCGCCGGTGATCGATGCGATTCAAAATGTCACCAATCAGGTAAGTGCAGCGGCAAATTCTGGCGGCGACGCACGGGTGTCCGCTTTGCGCGGATATGCCGCTGCGAGCGGCGCCGTGGGGGCGCTGGGAGAGGCCAACGGTGCGCTCGGTGCGCTCGCAGCCGGAAAAACGCCTGAAGCGAAAATCGAGCTGAGTTGGGGTTCGTCGAGCAGTCGGTCGACGTCATCCGTCGATAGCACGAAGAACGTGTCGAGCAACATCAAGGCGGGCGGTACTGCGGCGTTCATTGCGACTGGGGATGCTGCATCGGGGAAAGGCAACGTCAACATCGTTGGCTCGAACATCGATGCAAAGGACGTTCTACTGCAAGCGAATAACCAGGTCAACGTGCTCAGCAGCAAGGACACGGAGTCGACACGCAGCGAGAACGAGTCGAAGAGCGGCAGCTTCGGCGTGTCGTATGGCACGAGTGGTTGGGGCGCGTCGGCGTCGTTCTCGAAGTCCAGCGGCGATGCGAACTCGGATTCGACGTTCCAGAACAACTCCCACATTAATGCGAGCAACACCGCCGTGATTGTGAGCGGTGGCGACACGAACATCGTCGGCGCGAACGTGAATGCCGATAAGGTGATTGCGCGTGTGGGCGGTAATCTGAACATTGCGAGCGTGCAGGACACCAGCGAGAGTTCCGCGCATCAGGAAAGCATGGGGGGTGGGCTGAGTGTCAGTATGGGAGGAGCATCCGGCAGTTTCAGTTACTCGCGCGGCAACGCAAGCGGGAACTACGCGGGTGTGGTCGAGCAGTCGGGGATTCAGGCGGGGACTGGCGGGTTCGACGTCAATGTGGCGGGGAATACGGATCTGAAGGGAGCGTACATCGCGAGTACTGCCGCCCCATCGAAGAACCAGCTAACGACGGGGACACTGACGTTCTCCGATATCGAAAACCACTCGGACTACAGCGCCAACAGTTTCGGCTTCGGTGGCGGGTTCACGGTTGGCAACGGCGGCGCGAACGAGCGCAGGACGGGGCCTTCGTCCGGCAAGAACACGGGCGGCATTTCGCCGATGCTGCCTCAGTCCGAAAGCGGTAGCGAGCGTGGCACCACGCGTAGTGCCGTAAGCGACGGCAGCATCACGCTGACGAACGGTTCAAGCCAGACACAAGACCTCGCAAGCCTGAACCGCGATACGTCAAACCTGAACGAAACGGTGACCCGTACACCGGACCTGCAGAAACTGCTGGGCGATCAGTCACGACTGATGGCGGCGGCGACGGCTGCTGGGGAGGCAGTGGCGCGGGATATTGGGACTTATGCCGACAAGAAGGCAAAGGAAGCGGGGGACCTGGCGAAAAAGACCAGCGATCCAGAGCTGAAGGCCCAGTACGAACAGGAGGCGAAAGACTGGGCTGAGGGAGGCGATTATCGCACAGCGATGCACGCGGCAGGTGGAGCAATCGTGGCGGGCCTGGGTGGCGGAAACGCACTCGGCGGCGCGCTGGGCGCGGGCCTGACATCGAAACTGGGTAAGGAGCTCAATGATCTGAGCGACAAGATCAGAGATTCGCATCCGACTGGGAACGCTGATGTCGATCAGGCGCTAGCGCAGATCGTGGCGTCGGGCGTTGGCACAGTAGTTGGCGCGGCGGCCGGGGGAAGTTCTGGGGCGTTTGCTGGGTTTAATGTTGATCGGTTCAACCGGCAGTTGCATCCGACAGAGGAGCAGAAACTTAAGCAGTTGCAGCAGGGGAAGTCACCAGAGGAGCAGTATAGGTTGGCTGCAGCGAGTTGCGCGCTGGTCCGCTGCGCGGATGGTGTTCCTGATAGTGATCCCAACAAAATCGTATTGCTTAAGCTCCAACTTGATGGGGGTAAATATACCTCTGAGCAAGACTTGTTGAAGCGAGCCGGTGCATTTGAAGGCTACACTTCAGTTGACATTCTCAATGATAAATATGACCGATACCAAATCAGCAACCGGGCCGTTGGGGCCGTTCAAGGAGTGACAAACGCGGCGATGGCTGCCGCATCCTTAGGCGCAAGTTGCTCGAGCCTAGTGGCTTGTGGAGCCGGAGCAGTGATCGCTGTAGCTGCTTTGGACTATTCAAAGGCTGGGTTTAATCAACTCATCGACGGCAATGTTGCCTCCACATATGGTGAGCAAGCATTACAGAGTCTTGGGTTAGGTCCGAGAACGGCGGCACTTACCTACGCAGCATTGACCCTAGGTGCTGCGTCGACCGGGGCAATTGTGGGGAATCAAGCAGGGAAACAAGCGTCGGCGTTAAACGATGCGGCCAGATTGACCTATACCAACGAAAAGTTCATTGCGCAGGGGGTGCAACCGACCACCGCGGTGATGCAGACATCACAGGCACAGGCAATTGTCGACGCGTACGTGGCGGCAGGATTGCCTGTAGACAAGGCTCAAGGTTTTGCACAAAATCTGATCAATACGGGGACGACGTTGCCAACTGCACTTACTGCTAGCTCTGATACTGAATTGATCAAGATCGTGCCAAAGGCAATTGGAGGTGGCGACGTGATAAAAAATACTTCACCATACTTTATGACGAGAGCGGAATATGATTCGTTATCTAAACTCCCGCCAGACATGATTGCAGCGAAGCTCGGCTTGCCCGCAGAGCAAGCGATTCGTGGCTCGCAATTGGGGTTTGATGTTTATTCAATGACTCCTCAACCGGGGTCAATGCCCACAGTATTTACAAGTCTGATCGCACCGATTAAGCAAGGAGCATATTCTGCGGTGGGTGGCAGTCAGCAGGTGCTGGTGCCAAATCGTAGTCAGTGGACTGATCCGAACGCGAATAAGATTGGCGAAATAAGGGGGCTACGTTGATGGACGAAATCAAACTCAAGAAGTACGCGGAACTGCTCGAGGTGGAAATTAAAAAAAATCTCGGGAATAGTAGCGACGTTGATTGGTTGGACCAGTATCCAACGTTAGTGGAGGCTATTTCTGACGCTAAGGCGGGGAGAGTCAATCAGCCTCGAGATTTGGGGTTGACTCGGTGGATATTTGAATCGGATATTCAAAGTTTTGATATATTAACGGAGCGACTCATGCAGTTTGAAACTCTTCTGAGAGGGCTGGATCTTAAAAGCGAAAATATCTCTCGATAGCGTGTTATCAGACGTGTAGTAGTTCCTGATCCGCTTGGGTTTTCTGTGCCAAATCCAGAGCGAGTTTTTCGGCGTATCGGGTCAAGTCGGCCCGGGTAAAAACACCAATTGTCGGGCGAATTCGGCTGGCGCCAGCTCTTTGAGAGCTGAGTGAGGCCGACTCTCGTTGTAGTCCCCGCGCCATGCCTCGATAGTCGCTTTCGCTGGGCCTGTCAGTAATTTCGTGTTCAAGGCATATGATGCTCCCAAGGAGAATGTATGCCTCGCAAACCGAAAGCCCCGCTGGCAGAGCTGCCGGCAATTCCCGCGGAGCTGCTTGAGCAGTTCGGCAATGGTCCGATGACGGCCGAAGCCATC
>NZ_AYXJ01000011.1:0-1687 GCF_000681415.1 Pandoraea sp. E26 | reverse complement strand
ACTTGAAGCTAGAGACTAAGGAGAATGGCATCAAAGTTGTCGCCGGCGGTATGGCAATAGCCGGAGGTTTTGCCGCCTGTTCAAGCTTGGTTGGATGCGCGCTGGGTGGACCAACTGCGGTGTTTGGCGGGAGTGAAACGATTGAAGGAGTGACCGGACTCTATAGGTTTGCGACTGGCAGCGGTCCTGCGGGCTTTAACCCAGTGCGTGATTTGCTAGTTGCGAACCTGCCAGTTGGTTGGGGAAACGTCACCTATGACGTTGGCGCGTTGGGGGCAAATATGCTGAGTCTTGGCATCCGCATGCCATACAACATTGGATTCACGGATGGAGTTAATCGATCAAAGTCGATATTTGGTGTGACAACGTCAAAATGGAATAACCCAATGCTAAACCCGATGACCAAACAGCAGTTACCGTCATATGTGGGGCAAGGAATATTGACGTACGGAATTGGTTCGAAGGGCGTGAAGATATTTAATGATATCCAAGAATCTAAAAATGAGCGTTAACCGTATGGCCGCGTCGATCCGCTTGCTACTTATCGTCGGTGGAGCATTTCTATGTTCCAGTGCCTTCTGGGGGGCAATCGTCGTTATTGTGGCACGTAGAGTGTTCGGCACAAATAACGAATATATGCTCCTGGGAATGTTTGTCGTGACATCGGCAATTTGTTTGTATTTTTGCATTAAATTTTTCTTGCGGTGCGGGCGAAAGAGGGGGTGAACCTAAATGGAGTCGACCCTGTAATCCCGGACACAGCGTCACGCTAAGGTTGCTGAATCCATCATGTCCAATCTCGAGACTACGTGATTGAACTCTAAATCGCCGCGTCACTCAAATCGGGGGCTGATCCGCTTGGGCTTTCTGTGCCAAATCCAGAGCGAGTTTTTCGGCGTATTGATCCGCTTGGGTTTTCTGGGCAGAATCCAGAGCGAGTTTTTCGGCGTATCGGGTCAAGTCGGCCCGGGTAAACACACCAATTGGCGGGCGAATTCGGCCGGCGCCAGCTCTTTGAGAGCTGAGTGAGGCCGACTCTCGTTGTAGTCCCCGCGCCATGCCTCGATAGTCGCCTTCGCTTCGTCCAGCGTCTCGAACCAATGCAAGTTCAAACACTCGTCACGGAATGATCCGTTAAACGTCTCAATGTGGCAATTGTCCGTGGGCTTTCCTGGGCGGCTGAAATCGATTTTCGACTTGTGGTGATATGCCCACATGTCGAGCAGTCGCCCGGAAAACTCACTGCCGTTGTCTACGAAAATATGCCGAGGAGCGCCGCGTCTGGCCGCGATTCGATTGAGCGCCGACACCACCACATGCTCTCCCCTCAACCGTTGACCAACTTCGATGGCCAGGGCTTCTTTCGTGAATACATCGACAACTGTCAGCATGCGAAACTTCGAGCCATCTGCGAGTTGATCGGCGACGAAATCCATACTCCAGGCATCATTCGGTTTGCTCGGCACGATTTTCTGCACGCGCGTGACGACCATCTTGCGGCGCTTGGGCAGTTTCGATCGCAATTGCAATTGCTCTTCGCAATACAGCCGGTATGCTTGATCCCTGCCCAACTGCCAGCCTTCACGCCGTAGCAGTACATGCACGCGCCGATAGCCATAGCGCACCCGCGTATAGGCAATTTCGCGCATGCGGGCACGAAGCTCGGGCCGAGGATCTTTCACGCTTT
>NZ_AYXJ01000010.1:0-65010 GCF_000681415.1 Pandoraea sp. E26 | reverse complement strand
ATGGCGCCACGCTGCTGCATTGCCATGCCGGGTTTTCCGACCCTGGCGGCGATTTGCACGGCGGCCATCTGATTCTCGATCACACCTGGGCCGGCGACGAGCCCGTGGTGATCCGTCTGTGTCTGTTCGAGCATGGCGGCTACGTGACCGGGGACGATGAGGAAACGCGCTTTCACTTGTTGCGTCCCGCGGCGATGCGACCGGGAGAGCACTCATGAGCGCGGCGCTGGAGGTTCCGGTCGCCATCGAGAACGGCACACTGGGTCGGCTGGTCGTGGCCCGTCTCAAACCCAATCAGGATCTGACCGAAAGCATCGAGGCACTGTGCGCCGAGCATGGCATTGCGCGGGCCATCGTACGCGGCGCGGTCGGCAGCCTGATCGACGCGCGTCTCGCGTTCCGAGCAGGCGACAGTTGGCGCGAGCAGCTGGTGAGCGGCCCGGGGGTGGAAATCCTCAATGTGTTCGGCGAGGTCGACGTGCGCCCCGAAGCCGCCCAGACGCTGCCCATGCTGCACGGCATGGTGGCCGACACCGAAGGCCGCATGTTCGCCGGGCGCTTCGTTCGCGGCGGCAATCTGTCGTTCATCACCATCGAGGTCACGTTGCAGGAGTGGCTGCCTGCCTAGCGCGACGTCGACACCATCGATCGCATGTTATGACGAGGAGGCTTTTGCCTCCTCTTTTTTATCGTCAGGACGTGCCGAACGGGAACTCTCCCGCACGCGCGGCGACGCTTTTCGGAATTCGGTCGTCAGGCCAGCAGGTGTAATCGTGCCGGACATCCCGAATCGTCTGTCACATCATCCTCAGAAGGAGCGCGTCATGTTTCGTACGATATCGATGATCGTGGGCACACTTGCCGTTTTCGGTCCAACGGCGGCGCACGCCGAGATCAATGCCTGTCCGGCCGTGGCCGACATCCACCAAAGCGTGGGCAACGAGACGATCGTCTACACGGCCAACGCCAACGGCGGCACGTGGCACGGCGAGCAACCGAGAGCCTCCGAGGGCATGCTCGCGCACCTTCGCTTTTCGGGGGCTCGCTTCGATGCCAGGAAGCACAGGGTCATGTGCGACTATGTCGCCGACCCGGCACTCGGGGGTGGTTTGCGCATGAGTCTTTCGGATGCGACCCGCGCCGTGGGCGCTGCATGGGTCGCGTCGTCCGATGTCAGTTCGGGGCCCGCGTGGACTTGTGCGGAGCGCAATCCCGTGAACTGTTCGTTCAGCACGAAGTCGCGGCGGGATCCGGGGCATCGGGGTGATATGCGCCCCGATGCCGGTTGACCGTATTGCGGGGCGTGGTTCAGGCCACGGTCGGCTGAATCAGACCGTCTTCGCGGAACATGTGCTTGATGCCACGTACGGCCTGACGAATGCGCGATTCGTTCTCGATCAGGGCGAAGCGCACATACTCGTCGCCGTACTCGCCGAAGCCGATGCCCGGCGAGACCGAGACCTTGGCCTGGGCGAGCAGTTTCTTGGCGAATTCGAGTGAGCCGAGCGCCCGATACGGTTCGGGAATGCGCGCCCAGATGTACATCGACGCGCGCGGCAGGTCGACGGCCCAGCCCGCTTCCGTGAGCCCCTTGTAGAGCACGTCGCGGCGGCGCTGGTACTGCTCGCGGATCTCCTCGACGCACTGCTGGTCGCCTTCTAGCGCGGCGATGGCGGCGACCTGAACTGGCGTGAACGTGCCGTAGTCGTGATAGCTCTTGATGCGCGCGAGCGCCGCGACCAGCTCGGCGTTGCCGACCATGAAGCCGATGCGCCAGCCGGCCATGTTGTAGCTCTTGGACAGCGTGAAGAATTCGACGGCCACGTCCTTTGCGCCGGGCACTTGCATGATCGACGGCGCCTTGTACCCGTCGTACACGATATCGGCGTACGCGAGGTCGTGCACCACGAGAATGTCGTGCTTGCGCGCGAGGTCGATCACGCGCTCGAAGAATTCCAGCTCGACGCACTGCGCCGTGGGGTTCGACGGGAAGCCGAGAATCACCATCTTGGGCTTCGGATGACTCTCGCGAATGCCGCGCTCCAACTCGGTGAAGAAGTCGATGCCCGGCGTCATCGGCACGGAGCGGATGTTCGCGCCCGCGATGACCGCGCCGTAGATATGGATCGGATACGACGGGTTCGGCACCAGCACCGTGTCGCCCTGGTCCAGCGTGGCGAGCATCAGGTGGGCGAGACCTTCCTTCGAGCCGATGGTGACGATGGCTTCGCGCTCGGGGTCGAGCTCGACGTCGTAGCGATCCTTGTACCAGCGTGTGATGGCGCGACGCAGGCGCGGAATGCCGCGCGAGGTCGAATAGCCGTGCGTATCGGGGCGTTGCACGACCTCGACGAGCTTGCTGACGATATGCGGAGGCGTGGCACCGTCGGGATTGCCCATGGACAGGTCGATGATGTCTTCGCCTCGGCGGCGTGCCGCCATCTTCAGCTCGGCGGTGATGTTGAATACGTACGGGGGAAGGCGATTGATGCGCGAAAAGCTGCGCGAGCTCGGGGAGCTGGACATGGGAATCCTGGAACGTAAGCGCCCGGAACCGTCCGAGCGACGCCGATGTGCTGGCCACACCGTGATGGCGAATGTAGCGCGGCGTGCGTCGCTTAGGCAAGCGATTTCTGCCGTTCGCTTTTCCGGCGGACGAAGGGATGGCGGGAAGCACCTGCCGGGTAGACGTTGGGAGAGCGCAGCAGGCACCACGGGGGCCGACGAAGCTGACGCAGCCGATAAAGCTGATAACGCCGATAAAGGCGATGATGCCAACAAAGTCGAGGAAGGCAAGGAAGCGCCAGGGCGGCAAATTGGCAAAGCGGCGTCGGTTATGATGAGCGCCCGAGCGTTCGAGCAAAGGGGAGGAGGGCGATGCCGTATCTGTATCTGCTGGTAGCGATCGTGGCGGAGGTCATTGCAACGTCGGCTCTGAAAGCGTCGGAGGGATTTACGCGGGTGGGGCCGGTCGCGCTGGTGGTCGTGGGGTACGGCCTGGCGTTCTACATGCTTTCGCTCACGTTGCGCTCGATTCCCGTGGGCATCGCGTACGCGATGTGGTCGGGCCTTGGCATCGTGCTGATCTCGATTGCCTCGCGCGTGCTGTTCGGGCAGAAGCTCGACGCCCCGGCCATGGTTGGCATGGCGCTCATCATCGCGGGCGTGCTGGTCATGAATCTCTGGTCGAAGTCGTCGGCACACTGAGCGGACGCGACGCGCGCAATTTGCCGGAATGGCGAGGACTGGCTGAGTCGTCCGATGCGTCCGACTCGTTCGATTTGTTCGATTTGTTCGATTTGTTCGGATTGCCTAGTGCTTTCGTCCCGCTGACTGGCGGGCGTTCTCACACGTTCGCTTCGGCTTCGGCGAGTACGGCCTTGAGCGCGGAGATGCACAGATCGATGTCGGCGCGCTCGATGACGAGCGGCGGTGCGAGTCGCAGCACGGTCGAGCGTGTCTCCTTCGCGAGCACTCGGCGGTGCAGCAGCCGCAGTGCGAGGTTGTGCGCGTCGGCCAGTGCCGGATCGATCTCGATGCCGACCCAGAGTCCGCGCCCACGAATTTCGCGCACGAGCGGCGAGTGGATCGCATGCAGGCGGGCAAGCAGGTACTCCCCCATCTCCGCACTGCGGCCGGGCAGGTCTTCGTCGGCCATCACGTCGAGGGCTTCGAGCGCGACGGTGGCAGCGAGCGCGTTGCCGCCGAATGTCGAACCGTGGCTGCCGGGTTCGAACAGATCGATGATGTCGCGGCGTGCCACGAAGGCCGAGACAGGGAGCAGTCCGCCGCCGAGCGCCTTGCCGAGCATGACGCCGTCGGGTACCACGTCTTCGTGCTGATACGCGAACCAGCGCCCTGTGCGTCCCAGCCCGGATTGGATTTCGTCGAGGAGCATGAGTACGTTGTGCTCGGTGCACAGCGCGCGCAGGTCACGCAGAAAGCCGTCCGGCGGGATCACGATACCGCCCTCGCCCTGAATCGTTTCGAAGAGCACGGCGCAGGTGTTGGGGGTGATGGCGGCGCGTACGGCGTCGATATCGCCGAAGGGCACGCGCACGAAGCCGGGCGCGAAGGGGCCGAAGTCGGCGCGATAGGAGGGTTCGGAGGAGAACCCCACGACGGTGGTGGTTCGCCCGTGGAAGTTGCCGTCGGCCACGACGATCTCGGCCTTGTCCGCGGGGATGCGCTTGACGCTGTAGCCCCAGCGGCGCGCGGCCTTGATGGCGGTCTCGACGGCCTCGGCGCCGGTATTCATGGGCAGGGCGCCGCCAAGCGTGGTGAGGTCACACAGGCGTTCGAGGAAGGCGCCGAGCCGATCCGTGTAGAACGCCCGGGAAACGACGGCGAGCCGTTGCGCCTGCGCGGTGAGCGCGGCGACCAGACGCGGGTGCGCGTGGCCGTGGCTGACGGCGGAATAGGCGCTCATCATGTCGAGATAACGATTGCCCTCGACGTCCCAGACCCAGACGCCTTTGGCGTGCGAGAGCACGACGGGCAGCGGCGCGTAATTGTGAGCGCCAAAGCGTTGTTCGCGTTCGATTTCGTTCATGAGCGCGCTCCTCCACGTCACCAGTCTAGATGCGAACGCGCTGATACGTAAAGAGGACAACTTCTGCAACGGCGTCGATGAAAATGGCATGCGCGTGCGCTATAATCCGCGATTACCCTTGCGTGACTCGGTCGCGTTGCGCGAAGGGTGCGCCGGCAGCGGTATCAGGCCGCCGCCGCACGCGTCATCAAGTCACGCACGCACTGCCCATAGCTCAGTTGGATAGAGCATCGGCCTTCTAAGCCGACGGTCGGGGGTTCGAATCCCTCTGGGCAGGCCAGTAAAATCAAGGACTTTCGACTGAATTTCTTTAGTCGACTCTGCGATCAATCATGCCATGTAGATGGTGTGTAGGTGTTTTCGGACGCCATCAATCAATCTCGATACCCCCCAGTCTTTTCTCATCCAGTCGTTTGGCAGATCACCCTAAACTCCCTCTCCACTGTTCCGTGAAGTAGCGATAGAAAAGGAGTCCGAAATTGTCCGCCAGATTGGTAGCGTTCATTTTTCTACAGCGATGAACTGGCTTGACGTGCTCAGCGGGGAGGTGCCCCGCGCTGTCTATCCGGGCTACGTCTGTCGCTGGCTATTTTCGTTTGGGGTTGTCCCATTGCCCTTTCTCTTGGTATATAGGTCTCGGCATTTTAAGCGAACGCAGGGCAGTGGTCTACCGGGGAAGTTCTTTGCAAGAAGTCTTATGTAGTTCCATTTGACTTGAAGGTTCGTCAAATTTTCGGTGAGGAATTTGTGTCTTACATATCGATGATGGATTTGTTGTGGGCTGTGGCCGACAACGTGGTCGTGCCCGACGAGTTGGGCGAACAGATGGCCGCAATTCGAGAGCGGTTGAATAGCGAGCATTTGGGGAATTTTCCTGAGAGCGAAATGAACCGTTCGATACGTGTACATGGTGTAATCGTTTCGCTCGATGCAACGTTTCGTCAGTCTGTCGCTGCTGGACTGCTTGATAAATGCTTCCATGACGCCTCGGTGAGGGGGACGCTGGATTGCTATGAATGGACGTCCGTCGACTATCCGAAGCTTCTCGAGTCGCGTCAGTTCCGGACTGTGTTAGAACCGCTCGCAGCGATAGCTCGCGATTTCAACGCCTACGCTGACGGCGTCAACGCCCAGCGAGCAACGACCGTTTCCGAGTTTCGGGAACTTGACATGGCGCTTGATTGCAAGCGCTCCGATGAGAGTTTTAAGCGATTGCGGACTGTCGGATTCATGCGCGACAGCGTCGCGCGCTTTCTGTCAAGCGCAGGAATTGATCACGGGCTATCCGAGGGGGACTCGGAGACGAACGAATCCAAGCGATTATCCGCGGATGGTCTGACCCAGTCGCCGCCGGAGCCAACTGATCAGGGGCGCGTACCTGCAGGGCTCAAGACACGTGAAATCCGAGATGTCTTTGGCAATCTTGCCCGTGAGCCATGGGATTACAACAAATGGGATCACATCTTCCAGACAAAGCGAATGAAAGATGCGGCTCGAACCTACAGTGGGGGAGTCGGGGCTGGGGGAGAAAATTCCTCACGCTGGAACCCAGTAAGCGTTGCGATCCTTCTCATTGAAAACTACGGTATTTCCGCTCGCTCCCTGAACCGGCGTTTTAACGAGCACCGTACCATCCTCGCTCCGTGGGCTGATATTTGGACTGAAACTCTCGCCGATCTCGAAGAAAAACAACGTTGATGATCCGATATACCTTGCCTGAATACCCTGTCTAGGTTGTTCTAAATTTACCTAAGTTGTTGATAAATAAGTAAGTGCAATGCCCGGCATCCATTTCTCGAGAAGCCGGGTATGTAAGCTCCAACTCAAGTCATCGGCGCGGATTCAGATTGATCGGCGTTGGTGACCTCACGTAGTGTGGGCCGTGTTGTCGCCCCCCCGATTGTTGGAGCGCTTATGAATTCCATTGCTTTTGCCGCAGAAGCCGGCACTACCTTCGCTACCGCCGACGCGGTTTCGCATGCCTATGCCGTGCAACTGGCGCCAGCGCCCATCGCCCGCCGCAAGCATCTAACCACCGATGAGGCTGCGAGCATCTTGTGCCTGCGTCCGCAGACGCTGCGCAAGGCGTATGCCACGCGCGGTTCGTATGGCGGCGTGATCCCCACCAAGTGCGCAGCGAACCGCCGCCTCTACTGGGAGGCGGAGGCTGTGCGCCGCCTGATTGAGCGCGACTAAAGCGCGCTACCGCTACTTACCAATGTCCTTGACACTGGCAGTAGGAAGTGGCTCAGACCGAATGTATTGCAAACGGCGTTGCAAGGGAGCCGTGGAACCGCTCGCAATTTCGCGCCGCAGCAACTTCCGCCTGCGGTACACGATTAACCACGAGAATCAATTTAGGCTTTGACAATGGTCACCAATCACCAACAACTGCAACCTTCGGTCAAGTTTGCTCAGCTGATGCGCGAACTCATGAGTCAAGCACACTCGTTTGCTGCATGCGTGCGCGTCGAATATCCGCTTATTGAGGAAGCGATCTCTGCAGGTGTTCCGCTTGCTGCAATCGCTCGTTCGATCAGCGAAACGCACAACGTCCGCGGCGGTACAACTGCGTTGAAGTCGGCCCTCGCGCGAATTCGCAAGCTCGTTGATGGCGCTCAGGCGGGTAAGTGGCTGAACAAAAACGCACCGGTTCGCGCGCGCCCGGAAAATGGTGCAAATGGCGCGATGTCGTCTGAGGCTTCGAATCACTCGGGTAAGACGGAGCCAGAGCGTCAGCAAAATCTGTCGCAAGCGCAGTTCCGTCATACGGTGGATGACTACGATGCTGCCAGTATGGGCATGCGCTATTCGGCTCAGACGGGGGCGGCCTATAGTGATATGGCTCAAATACAGACGAATATTCCGGCGCCGGTATTCACCGGGAGCGCCTCCCAATACAAAACGCCGATCTGATGGTGACCAGCTCGTCGGACGCGCTTCTTTTTGAACTGCCAAGCGAGCGTGAAGTGAGCGCACGCGCGTCCAACATACCGCCAGATTGCTGTCCGTCAGGACTAAGCCGCGGGTCAGGTGCTCCCGATTCTGGTCTAGCGAAGTCAACCTGCCGAACTCGACGCTATGCTGCTAGTTAAACGCTTGCGTATGATCGTCGCGTGTTCTCTGGTATGGTAGTCGATCACCAGCGCCAGTATCGCCCAACCGTCCCGACCTGACCACACGCGACACAAATCCGTTGGCCAACGTTCATTGGGCATCGTCGGCACCGATGGCACGGCCTGAATCCTCGGCCTAAAGCTGATTGGCCGCTTGCGAACCTGCCAGCCCATCAACAAGTACACCCGTTGCACGGTGTTTTTGTTGAACCCCAACAGGTAGGCGACCGTCCTGTAGCCAAACGACAGCGACTCCTCGATCAACGTCTTAATCGGCGTGGCGAACTTCGCATCGACTTTCGGCGCCGATTTCTCAGACTTGTAGTACACCGTGCTCCGCGGTACATCGAATCATCGGCACAGCTTGGCAATCGAGATGGTGATGCCTTCAGCTTGAAGTCCCTGGCGGATCGTCTCGATCACTTCTCGCCCTCGCCCAGCAGGGACCGCAATTTTTTTCTGGCACGCAGCTCCAGCATCGCCTCGCTGTAGGCCTCCTAAAGGTCCTTGATCTGGCGTTCAAACCGTTCCCGTGGCCCTCAAGGCATTCTCCATCCCTCGCCTGCCGTCATCGACCCACTGCTCGACCTCCGAGATCGTGCTGGCAGCTCACCTCGGCCACTGTGGTCTTGCCCTGAATGATGTCCAGCACCAGCGCGATCTTGCGCTTCGCTGTTCACCTTGTGATTTCTTCTTCCATCGCCTTGTTCATCGTCTTTTCCTCGATTATGGCGTGAGCAGGGTTTCACTGGGGCATTACGGCTATTCGGAAATCACTGGAGCGCCATTGGGATCATCTGGGTATCGATTGGGATTTCCCCGTGTCATTCAACGTCTAGTCTCGCCGACTCTTAGCCGCGATTGCCCAGCGTTCCTTTCGCAAAGAAGTTCTTGCCGTAGCCTTCGCGAGTTGAGCGTTGAGCTGTCTGGTTGCTCTAGTTTTCAAGGCGGTCTCAACGGAATGTCTGACGAGGACTTTCTGGTTCGAGGCGAATTTCCAAGCGCTTCGCCTTGTCGGGCATTGCCCTTCAGTTCGAGCGGCTCGGGGACAAGCGGCTGAGCTCTGTTTTTCGCGACATGCGTGGTTCAAGGCGACTCACTTGGAATCACGTCGATTCGATGCGGTGCGCGTCAAACTTCGCACCGAATATTCGCTTCAATGAAAATGAATTCTTACTTCGTGCGCAACTTGACGGCGTGGGCATCGGCGCGTTGATGCTTGCATCGTCGGAGACTGCTGCCAAGTTGGTTTGACTTTTTCCTTGGTAAGGGAAACGATGCTGTGTTAAATCGTGTGGCAGGATCCTCGCGGCGCATAGATAAGCGGGACGACTCGGCAACTGTTATGCCTATTGTATGTCGAGGATTTGCATCTTTGAAATCCGTCAGCTTCGGCGCACGGCCGGCGTGCGCCGCATCTATGCCGGAAGGTTCCTGTTCGATGTATACACTGGTTGGTAGGCAAACGACTCGACCAATGAAGAGCCGCCGGATGCGTGCTCATTACAATTTGCTTGCGGTGCCCCCGTTAGCGATATAGATTTTTGAGGGTGACTTGATATCGTCGAATCCTTGAGCCATCGGTTTAAATTGTTGTGTGAGAATCACGGTCTTGTCTTGGTTGATTGTTCTTTCCTTCGTACTATTTTGTCAGTCTTGAGCCAGTACTGCTAGCCATCCTCCTACCTGTCAACATTGCTGAGCCAGGGAGTTGGGGGGGCGTCCAGTGACGCTTCATATTCTATTCGGCCATGGAAAAATTTGTCTGCGCTTCGGCGGCGCTTGCCAAGTCGGTCGGGTTGGATTGATTTGCAGGGAGCCCTGCCAGAAGAACCTGATGCGAGGCCAGAAACTTCTGTAGAGGGCGTTTATCCTTTGTGGATTCAATCGGTCGACGCAAAACATCGATAAAATCGCGGGGCTGGCGTCTCGTAGTCTAGTGTTTTCCTCGGACGCTCATTCAACCGTCTCGCTGACCTCCCCCCGAAAAACCGTAGCACCTGAAACTAGAGATTTCTGGCAAATTTGAAGCCCTGACGGGCAGGGGATTTGCAATGAAAAGATCGAAGTACACCGAAGAGCAGATTGCGTTCGCGCTGAAGCAAGCCGAGGTGGGTACCACGGTGGCAGAAGTGTGCCGGAAGATGGGTATTTCGGAAGCCACGTTCTACAACTGGAAGAAAAAGTACGGCGGCCTCGGCGTTTCCGAGCTGCGGCGGCTGAAACAGCTGGAAGAGGAAAACGCACGGCTCAAGCGCATGGTGGCCGACCTCAGTCTGGACAAGCAGATGCTGCAGGAGGTGGTGCAAAAAAAGCTGTGAAGCCGGCCCGTAAGCGCGAGCTGGCTGACTTTTTGATGCAGGCGTATCGGGTGAGCATTCGGCGCGCGACGGCGGTGCTGCAGTTGCGTCAGGTCACGTATTTTTATCAACCTCACCCGCGCGATGACCGTGCTGAGCGGCGGCGTATCCGGGAGATCGCCCAGACGCGAATACGTTATGGCGCGGAGCGCATTCATGTCCTGCTGCGACGCGAAGGCTGGCTGATCAATCACAAGAAGACGTACCGGATCTACTGCGAGGAAGGGCTGAATCTGCGGCGTAAGCGACCACGCCGTCGTGTTGCCGCAGCACATCGCATGGAGCGCCCTGAAATCTCTACCGTGAATGCCTATTGGAGCATGGATTTCGTGGCCGATCAGCTGTTCAACGGGTAGAAAATCCGGGCCCTAACTGTGGTCGATAATTTTAGTCGGGAGAGCTTGGCGATCACTGTCGATTACGCCTTGAAGGCGGTAGATGTGGTGGCCACGATGGGGCATCTGAAAGCGCTGCGCGGAACACCGAAACGCATACAGGTCGATAACGGAAGCGAATTCATTTCGCATGCGCTAGATCACTGGGCGTATGAAAATGGCGTAACCTTGGATTTCTCTCGGCCAGGCAAACCCACGGACAATCCGTTCATCGAGTCGTTCAATGGCAGTTTCCGGGATGAATGCCTGAATCCGCACATTGGTTCCTGTCATTGGATGACGCTCGTGAAAAGATCGAGGACTGGCGACAGGACTACAACGACTTCAGACCGCATAGCTCGCTAGGCGATTTGACTCCGGGCGAGTTCCGACTCGCACACCTTGACGCCGGAAATCTCTAGGCCAAAGTGCTCGGTTATCCGGGGGGAGGTCAGTCGGCCGCCTACCCTTGACGATGGAGAGGTCGTGCTAGTTGAGCGAACTGGCATGAATCCGCACGCGAATTTCTCCGGCAGCCGGGGCGCCCAGGTCCGCCAGTTCGACGCGTTCGAGGTGGTCCAGGCCCGCAGGCTTGCGCAGGATGATGGCTTTCATTGAGGCAACTCCTTGTCTGTGATGGGGGGAATCGTGCGCGCCGTCAAGCCATGTGCCCGGTGCCGCGTGTCGCCCGGCTCTCCTTGGGGCTGCAACCGAACTGTGAGTGATACCAGCGCGAGAACGCGCTCGGCGCGGAAAAACCGAGCAAGGTTGCCACCTCGGTCAACGGACGATCAGTCTCGATGACATGACGCGTGGCGAGCTCCTTGCGGATGTCGTTCATGATCGAAGAGAAACTCTGCCCGTCTTGCGCCAAACGGCGTTGGACCGTGCGGCACACCACGCCCAAGTGCTCGGCCACCTGTTCGATGCAGCAACGCCCGCTGGGTAGCAGCAGCACGATCGAACGCCGCACGTCGTCAAGCGTGTTCGCCTGCTGCGAAATGACTGACGCGTCAAGCAATTGCTGCGCGTACCGCACCATCGCGGGATCCGCAGACGGGTTGCGAGCATCGAGATCGGATTTCGCGCAGATGATGCAGTTGAAGTCGTAATCGAACTCGACGCAATGGCCGAAAAATCGTTGGTGTGTACTGACGTCGCGCGGCGCCGGGTGTTCGAAGCATACGCGTCGTGGTTGCCAGTCCGGCTTGACAATCTGGCGTATCAACCGAACCATCACGCCGAGTGCCAGTTCAACGCGTTGACGCGTGGGCTGATGCGCGTTGCCGGCAATGACGGCCTCGCGAATGATGACAACGTCGTTGCACTCCTCGATGGCCAGCGACAGCGCACCGTTGAGCAACGTCTGGTAGCGCATCAGCACATCAAGCGAGCCGCGCAGCGTCGCTTGATCGCGGATCAGCAACCCTACCGCTCCAAGATTGGACAAGAGGCGGGACTCTGCCATGCACAGTCCGAAACTCTCGTTGCCCGAAAGGGTCGCGGACGCCTGGAGCAATTGTCCGACGCGTTCGACCGGAATCATGAGGTCCGGCTCGCGCAATACGCTCGGACTTAACCCTGCGTCAAACAGCATTCGCACAGGGTCCAGTCCGGCGGCACGAGCGACCTCACTGTAGTTGGTTAGACTCGCAGCGCGGACAAGTGACGACATCGGGGAAATGAATAGAAGACTGGCACCGAATGATAAATCCGTGTCGCGTAATGTCAAGCGGGGGAAACCCGTCTCACCCACACTGCGCAGCACCGATTGACCTAAGAGGTTCGCAAATCTATGAAGCTGTCTTTCGTCCAAAAGCTATGGTTGCCGCTGATCTTGAGCCTACTGTGTCTCGCCGGAATATCGATTTACGACGCCTACCAGACGAGAGCGATGCGGCTCGACGAGCGCAAAGCGGATCTGAAACATGCGTCGGAGCTCGCGTTGAGTGTTGTCAAGACCTTTGGCGACCAGGCCGCCGCCGGCTCGATATCCGTGGCGGAAGCGGAGCAGCGCGCAATGAACAGCGTCCGGAACATGCGGTACGGCAAAGACGGATACTTCATGATCCTCGATGCGCAGTCGACCATCCTGATGCACCCGACGAAAGTGGAGCTCAATGGCGCGCATGTCGAGAATTACCAGGATCCGAACGGCGTGTACCTCTTCAGGGATATCGCCGCGATCATCAAGCGTGACGGCAAGGGCTTTACTACCTATACCGCGGCAAAGCCAAGAGTGACCGGATTTTTTCCGAAAGTCGCCTATAACCTGACCTATCAGCCTTGGGGCTGGGTGATCACGACCGGGCTCTATGTCGATGACCTTGAAGCAGCATTCCGCGCTTCGCTGTACCAGAGCCTCGGGATTCTGACGATATTGGCGATCGCGCTATCGGCCGTCGTGGTACTGCTCAACCGTGGCATCCTCCGCTCGCTGGGTGGTGAGCCGTCGTATGCTGCCGAGATTGCCAACCAGATTGCCAATAGCGATCTGACTGCCGTCGTGAAGACAGCGCCGGGTGACCGTTCAAGCCTGCTGTTTTCGATGAAGCGAATGCAGGCGCAACTGACGCAAACGATCGGCACCATCAAGACGTCGGCCGAAATGATTGCCACGGCCACTCAGCAGATAGCAGCGGGCAACCGGGACCTGTCGCAACGCACCGAAGCGCAGGCCGCGTCGCTTGAGGAAACGGCGTCCAGCATGGAGCAATTGACCTCGACCGTTACCCAGAATGCCGACAATGCGAGTCATGCCAACCAGCTCGCGGCGCAGGCCGCCCAAGTGGCGGAGCAAGGCGGCGCCGTGGTAACGCGCGTAGTGGAAACCATGGAAGGAATCAACGCCAGTTCCGACAAGATCGCCAATATTGTCGGCCTCATCGAAGGTATCGCTTTCCAGACCAATATCCTCGCGCTCAATGCAGCGGTCGAAGCGGCGCGTGCGGGCGTGCAAGGTCGGGGGTTTGCAGTGGTGGCCTCCGAAGTGCGTACGCTCGCACAGCGTTCGTCTGACGCGGCGAAGGAAATCAAGGACCTGATTCAAGAATCCGTGGAACGCGTGCGAACCGGTGCCGTCCGTGTACAGGAAGCCGGAACCAAGATGCATGAGATCACTCACGAAATTCGGCGCGTGACCAACATCATGGGGGAAATCACCGCTGCGTCGCGGGAGCAGAGCAAGGGCATCGGGCAGGTCAATCAGGCTGTCACCCAGATGGACGCCGTCACGCAGCAAAACGCAGCCTTGGTGGAAGAGGCGGCGGCCGCAGCCAGCTCGCTTGAGTCGCAGGCGGGCGATCTGGAAGCCGCCGTTTCCATGTTCAGGCTCGAGGTTTCGGATAACGCCGGCGCGGAAAGCTATTTGGCGTGTGCGTAGTCTTGCGCGTACGTCGAGACGGTATGCCGGTCCATCCAGTCGAAGTGTACGTAACTCACAGTCCAGGCCCAATTGGTTTTTGGCGTGAGCGCGGCCGGCTTTTTGGCCTTGTGTGAGGGGCGTTCGTGATCGCTGTCGGTCATCGGGAGGGGGCTTGTCTCGCTTCCCGAGCGGGCCGTCACGTCGTCCTGATTATCGGGGGATTTGATAGTCATCGCAATGCACCTATGGATAGGCTGCCAAACTAAATGTAAAAGGCGGCAGAGTCGGCGTATCGCTGCACACCTAGTCTTTTGCTTGCTGGAATTGGACTTCGGCGACGACGCCGCTATCGGACGCCCGCACCGGGAACGTCGTCAGGCACAACCCACCGGCCGCACAGCCCGTCTTCAGATCGAAACGTAAGCCGTGTGCCGGGCACTGCAACAGGTGGCCGTCGAGTTGGCCGCTTGCCAGCGACGCACCGTCGTGAGGGCAGGCATTGTCGATCGCGTAAACGGTGCCTTCGATATTGAAGACGACGATGCTGCGGCTGTCGACGAACATGATTTTCCGTTTCCCGGGAGGCAGTTCATCGACGGGGTTGATCGGGATACACCGTGACATCGCAGTTCCCGTCATGCGGGGATCGACGCGAGCATGACTTTCACGATGTCGTCGACGGGATACGCACCCGAAAGGGCGTACTTGCCGTTGAAAACCAGGTACGGGACGCCGCCAACGGCGTGGTTTTCAAACGCGGGCGAGCCTGCGCCCGGCCCGGCGGAACCGTCCGTGGCGAGAAAGTGCTCGCTCATGCCGTCGTCACTGAGCCCGCACTCGAGGCCAAGCCGCTTGAGGACGTCCCGGTCGCCGATGTTCTCGCAATCGACGAAGTAGGCCGTCAGAATCCGTTCGACCAATGCGGCTTGATTTGCCTCGGTTTCATGGGCGCACGCGTATGCCAACAGCTGATGGGCTACCGCAGTGTTCGCGAGCAACGGGATATCCTCGAACGCGAATGCAATGCTGGCCGGGCGCCCCGCTTGTCGCAACTGTTCCCGTCTCGCCTTGACCGCATCGGCATTACCCCGGCGCGCGAGGTAGAAAGCCTGGTAGGACTCGCCTTCGGGAGGTGTATCGGGCAAAAGCTGGACCGAGCGCCACACCAGGCGCGGCGCGATCTCCGGCCGCAGTTCGGCGAGACGCGCCATGGCGGCACGGAGATGCCGCGTGCCAATCAGACACCACGGACAAATGAAATCGAGGAAAACCTCGATCTCCAGCAACATCGCCTGACCAACTGCGACAGGCGCGCTTGCCGTCTGCCGGGGGGCGGCGTCCGTGAAGGTGTTCGCCGTCGCTTCGCGCTCGCAAGCGCCGGCGCGAATGTTCTGACTGGCCACGTTAGTGCCTCAAATAAGTTCGTTGACGAATTCCACAGCGCGCGGCCATTCGCCGAACCCTGAAGCCGGGTTCAGATGGCCGACAGCGCCGACGTCCACCAGACGGCTGCCCCAGGCATTCGCCAGTTCCGTGACCTTTTCGAAGCGTGCGAGGGGGTCATTGGTGCTGGCCGCCACGATGCTCGGGAACGGCAGCCGCGTTCGCGGCGCAGGCAACCAGCCGTTCTCACGCAAGGCATCGATCGTCGGATAGCCTTGCGGCAGCGGCGATTCGAAATCCGGCGGCGCCGCGAGCAGCGCGCCGTGGATTTCGCGGTTGTGATGCTGCGCCCAATGCACGGTGATCATCACGCCGGCGCTGTGTGCCACAAGCACCACGGGGCCGGTGATGTCGGCGAGTGCCTGATCGAGCGCCGCGACTCGGGCCGCGCAGTTGAGTTTGTCGTGTTCCAGCGGAGGAATCACACGCGTGTTCGGCAGTTTGCGCGCAAGAATCGTTTGCCAGTGATCCTCAACGTGGTCGCGCAGGCCGGGAACGATCAACAGGGTGGGGGTGGAAGCAGAGGTCATTGGCGAAGTGCGCTTGAAAATATCGGTGGGGCGTTCTTTTGCGGGTCACGCGAGCCGGATGGCCCGTGTGACCCGCAAGTGATGCAACAATCACATCACGAAAATGGACGAGCCCGTGGTTTTGCGAGCTTCAAGGTCGCGATGTGCCTGCCCCGCGTCCTGCAGTGCATACCGCTGATTGATCTCGATGCTGATGCGCCCGGCCGCCACATGGCCGAACAGTTCATCGACCAGCTCCGCCTTTTCAACCGGATCGGCGATGTAGTCGGCCAGCCCCGGGCGGGTCACATACAGCGACCCCTTGCGGGCCAGAATTTGCGGATCGAACGGCGGGATCGTGCCGGAGGCCGTGCCGACGCAGACCATCAGGCCACGGCGCTTGAGGGAATCCAGCGAGGACATGAAGGTGTCCTTGCCCACGCTGTCAAATACGACACACACGCCCACACCGTTGGTCAGCTCACGCACGCGCTTGGCCACGTCTTCATGGCTGTAGTTGATCGTATGATCACAGCCGTGGGCGCGAGCGATTTCGGCCTTGGCATCGGTCGAAACGGTGCCGATCACCGTCAGCCCGAGCAATTTGGCCCACTGCGAAACGATCAGGCCCACACCGCCTGCCGCGGCATGCAGCAGCACGGCGTCGCCCGCCTTGAACGGGTAGATCCTGCGTACCAGGTAGGCGGCGGACAAACCGCGCATAGTCATCGCTGCGGCGGTCTCGAAACTGATGGCTTCCGGCAGCTTGATCAGCAGCGCGGCGGCAATCAGTCGCTCGGTGCTGTAGGCGCCCAGCGTGTTGGTGAAGCCCGTGTAGGTCACGCGGTCGCCGACCGTCAGATCGGTCACACCGGCACCGACGGCTTCGACTACGCCAGATGCCTCATTGCCAAGGCCGCTCGGGAGCGGGACCTTGTAGGTGCCTCCGCGGAAATAGGTATCGGCAAAGTTCAGACCGACCGCAACGTGGCGTACGCGCACCTCTCCCGGTCCGGGCTCGCCAACCTCAACGTCCTCAAAACGAAGGACCTCGGGGCCGCCGGGTTCGTAGAATTTAACGACTTTCGCCATGTTGTCTCCTGTTACGTATCAACTATTACCGTTCGCCGGTGACTCGCCAGCCTTTGTACTCACCTTGACTTCGTCACGATCGCGTCACGGAACGAATCCATAGAGGGGCAGCGGGCCCGGCTGAAAAAATGTATGCCTTTTACTTAAAAGGCCACCAGTGATCTCAGTGTCTTCGATGTGACGATTGAATCATCTGGCCGGGCGCCACTTGCCGCTTTACCTTGCATGCCTTGTACTTGACGTTTCACGACATGCCGGGATTACGTGGGGCGATGTGATGGTGGGGCGGCATCACTATGCCTGCCATGCATCCATAGCAAAGCGCTTCGTGAGTCAATGGCGAGTATTGCGCCGTTGGCGCAAACGCTGAAGCAATCCGCGCCGCAACCCGTCGAGCGGCATGCGTCTTCGTCACCAATGTTTTTGCAATCGGCAGTGTCGACAGCATGGATTCCCTCCGTTCATTGACTTGACATCGACCTCCCAGCAGGGGCGAGGCCATCGTGAGTGCATCTCCACATTACATTAATGTCGACAACAATAAAAATAGGGAGTTCCCCTATCAGTTGTTCCGGTGCGACTCAGTATTAGAATTAATGTCGACATCATTTTTTTCGACACATGATGGAACTTGTCATCGCGGCCGGGAGCCACGCACTGCCGCCGCCCGCAGAGCTTGATGCAAGGGATTACCAGAGCGCACCGGTTTTTTACCTATAGGCATAGACTCAACAGAAGAGGGGATAGCATGAAGAAAACGAGACTTGCGTTGTTACTGGCCGCCACCATCGCGTCCGCGCCGGCGTTTGCGCAGAGCAACGTCACCTTGTATGGCATCGTGGATACCGGCGTCGAGTTCATCACCAACTCCACGCCGACGGGAGGGTCTGTCGTGCGAGTGCCCGTTATCGGGGGCGGAGACGTGCCGTCGCGGTGGGGCATGACCGGTTCGGAAGACCTGGGTGGCGGTCTGAAGACCGTATTTACGTTGGAAAGCGGCATTTCCATGTCGAACGGGTCGATGCAGCAGGGCAATCGATTGTTTGGCCGACAGGCTTACGTCGGTTTGAGCAACACATGGGGCAAAATCCTGTTGGGTCGCCAGTACAGCATGCAGACGTGGGGGATGCTCCAAGCCAATATCATGGGCGCTACGGGGCTTGGTGGCTTGGGGTCGCTCGACAGCGGCATACTGGCGGACCGCTTCGACAACGCCGTGACGTATATGGGAACCTTCTCAGGGCTCACCGTGGGGGCGAACTATTCATTTGGTCGTGACTCCATGAGCTGCGCCGGTCAGAGTGGGAGCGATTCCATCGGCTGCCGGGGGATGTCCGGGATGCTCAAATATGACGGGAATCGCTGGGGCATCGCCACCACGTACGAAGAATTGCGAGGCGGTGCGGGCTCTACGGCGGCCACGCTCGTCCTTGGCGGGCCGGGCGTTGCGTTTACCAAATCCGGAGACACCGATCGCCGTTACCAATTCAACGGCTATTTGATGGCCGGCCCGGTAAAGCTCGGTGCAGGCTGGATTCATCGAGTCGTTCGCGGTGACGTCCAATCGGTCAAGACTGACCTGGAATATTTGGGCGCTTCCCTGCCGCACGGGGCGTGGGTGTTCGATACTCAGGTTTCCCACATCAGCAATAACACATTCCACTCAAACGGCTTGCTGAGTGTTGTCAGAGCCAACTATTTCCTTAGCAAACGTACCTCCGTGTACGGCATGGCCGCGTACATGAAGAACAGCGGCACAGGCGCTGCATATTCGGTCTCCGCCGGCACTGCGGTTCCCGCCGCTCCGGCCGCCGGCGGGAATCAGCTCGGCTTGGAGTTCGGTATGCGCCACACCTTCTGATCCGGCGTTCGCTACTGCCCGTCTACGGTACGTATCGATGCAGTGGACGGGCATCCTCGGATGGCGCGCACGTCGCCGTATGTGCGTTGGCGAAAAGGAACGCCAGTCCGCAACTCACTCAAGGAGGGCCAGTCATGAAGATCAACTCGCACGTCGACAAGATTCGCCGCATGGCTGCGCTCCGAAAGCGCCTCGACCCGTTGGCCGACTTCGAAATGTGGTTCTGGACCACATTGACTGCCAGCACCAACGTGTTCAACGCAACGCTTCATTTGATGGGCATCACGCGAGACGATCCGGTGTTTTCGACCATTCCCGGCGTACACGTCGTGCAACAACCCGACGGCAGCTACGCTCGCGAGTTGCGCGGACTCGGCGACGTCAGTCATGTGGGCTGGCCAAAAATCGAGGGAAACATGCCGGAGGCCATTCGGCAAATCGAGTATTCGGTATCTGTCATCGAACATCACCGGGATCCATGTATTCGCGGGGATCGCGTTGCTACGCAAGCCACCGTCAACGAATGCGAGCAGGCGTTTGGACACATCATGTGCACATTCGAGCAGGCATTGAAAGGGGCGACATATGAACGCTGAGAATCATCGGCGCAAAGCCGAGCGCATAGAGGCGTCGTTGAGGCATCTCGGCGCCGATGACTGGGAAATGAAAATCGAGGCCGCCATGCTGGCCGGGACGCACTGGGCAAACTACGCGCTGCATCGCCGTGGCGTCACGCCGGACAGTGAGGACATCGTCCACAATTCGATGCTCGTCGTGAACATGTTGCGCAAGTACTCCCTTGCCGCGGGCGAATTGCTGAGTGCGCTGACCGAAATCGAGGAGCTTCGCCCTTTGTACGTTCGGGGTGATGCGCCAGAGGGGTCGCGGGCCGCAACACGGGCCCTGGAACTGCTTCACTCGATCCGCGCGCTTGCCGAGCGCTCATCATGACCCATTCCGCGGCAAGCGTCGCATTCGAGGCGAGTCGAGGCGAACAGCGCTGCGCGTCGTAAGGCTGTCGCGCTCGTGGCGTCGAGTCGGTCCGGCAGCTGGCGCCGCACACCGCCATTGCATTTTAGCTATCGGTCGGGGTTGATTGCCGGCCAATTAATGTCGACATAAATAAATTTACCTGCTATCTTATCAATACAGGTGAAGGACAACAATCATTCACGGCTTGGTTGCGACGCTTGTCGGTGTGTTGGCGGCGGGCGTGGTGAGCTGATGAAAAGCCTGCCAGAGACAAGGAAATTTCATTCATGATGAAAGTAGAGAGACTGACCGCCTGCATTGGCGCCGAGGTGTCCGGCGTGAGCTTGGGAGATGCATCGCGTGATGCGTCGTTGTTCGCGGAACTCAAGGCGCTGTTGCTTCAACACCGCGTCCTTTTTTTCCGGGACCAGGATATCTCGCGTGCCGAGCATGTCGCTTTTGCTCGCCGGTTCGGGACGTTGGAAGACCATCCGGTTGCCGGAAGCGATCCGGATCACCCGGGCCTCGTGCAGGTCTATCGATCGGAAATCAAAAACCCCTACGAAAACAACTATCACTCCGACGGGCTCTGGCGCTCGAACCCATCGATGGGTGCTGTGCTGCGCTGCATCGAGTGTCCAGAGGTTGGGGGGGACACGATCTGGGTCAATATGGTCGAGGCGTACAAGCAGCTCCCTGACGACATCAAGCGACGTATCGCTGACCTGAGGGCGAAAAGCAGCATTGAACATTCGTTCGGTGCGGCGATGGACCCGGCAGAGCGCGCCAAGCTGGCAGCGCAGAATCCAGAGGTGGAGCACCCTGTCGTCCGCACGCACCCGGAAACCGGCGAAAAAACGCTCTACGTCTCCAGCTTCACAACGCATTTCGCGAACTACCACACCACTGACAATGTGCGTTACGGTTTGGACAAGACGCCCGGCGCGAGCCTTTTGCTGAACTATTTGCAGAGCCAGGCATCGATCCCTGAGTATCAGGTTCGTTTCCGCTGGAAGCCGAACAGTGTCGCCGTCTGGGATAACCGTTCGACGCAGCACTACGCGGTCATGGACTATTGGCCGGCGCCGCGCAAGATGGAGCGCGCCGGGATCGAAGGTGACAAGCCTTATTGATCGTCTGCTTGTCCCCGTGCGATTTTCCTGATGAGGCGGGATATTCGGCCGCCCGTGATCTCAGGTCAATCGCAGCCGGGCGCGTCTAGGTGGTTCCACGTCCGCCGGATGGGAGTTGGAAATTTCCGGCGCGCAAAGCGTCAGCGGCAGGGGCCGGGTTCACTCGGAACCCGTCGATTCCGGGTTTTTGTCGATAAGAAATACTGGCGCCTATAATGGCAGCGGATTAAATTCGAGGAAATTAAGTCCGCTATCACTATGGCCCGAAATAAAACGCAAAATCTCCCTGACCTTTCCGCGCTTCTGACGCCCAAGAATTCGTTGATGCTGGCGGTCGAGCGAGCGGTGCTGCGCGGGCAGGACTGGGCGACCGCCTCGGCACCGATTGCCGATCAGATCGCTGCCCGGCTGGCCGGCGTCATTACGCTGGATCTGGTGAAATCGGGACAACGCTTGCTGGAGACGGATATCAGCGAGGTGCTGCACGTCAGCCGTTCGCCGGTGCGCGAAGCAATGCGCATACTGGAGCGGGACCGTCTAGTCGAATTTCAGTCCAGGCGCGGGGCGATCGTGACCTCGCCCGACGAGCATGAGCTTCGCGACATATTTCACGTGCGAAGCGTACTTTACGTCACGATGCTGGAGCAGGTAGCGCGCGAAAATCCAGCCGAGCTCGAGGCGTTACTGACGACGCACCTCCCCAAGCTGATCAAGGCGGCCGACGAGTCTGCCGACGCCTATGCCGTGGAAAGTTTCCTCCTGAATTTCACTATGGTCAGTCTGTGCAGCAATCGGCTTCTGGTGGACCTCTTGCACTCAATCTCGCTGCGAACGCTGCGTTATGTCCGGCTGGGTTTTGTCGCAGAACCCCGAGCGATTCGAACCTCATTGCGTGACTGGCGGGCGCTGCAGAAAGCTGCGGTCCAGCGGGACAATAAGCTCCTGCTTTCCCTTGCCATCGGTCGCCTGGACGAAGCCAGGGATACTGCCGTACGCGCCATTGTCGAAAAGCCGGCATCCGGTCGGCGTTCACGTGCCACCACGGCGACGAAATCCGAAACTGAGAACATCGCGGCAAAGTAACCGCTTTCCGTGCGCTCGGGATCGTTAAGTCCTGATTGCGCGCGGCACTATCCGGCGCCCTCCCTGCCACTGTTGGGCCGTCTATCGCGGCCGCAATACCGCTCAAATTGTGTGTGATGATCCCGGAACAGAGGGAGGACGCATCACGCCCCCCCTTCGTCGTTGACCTCGTTTGCCGCTCGGCAAACCTCATTTCGCCACCGGGTTTTCCCCAAATCACACATCGCGAATCAACACTTCTTTCCTCGATACGTTCAGGAGGCGCCGGGAGCAAAATGGGATGGCGTACGTCGTCTCCCAAGTTGAGTTCCGAATGTGCTTGACGGTGTCCCACCAGGCAGGGCGCGTTCTTGTCACGAAGAGTTAAGTCCGAGACATCCAATGTAAAGCGGGAAGTGACGCAAGGCCAGATGATGCAATCGTGGTTCCAGACACTTGTTCAACGAAATGCTGGATCGCCTTCGCACTTCCATACCGAAGATGGTGCTGCAAATGGGTGCTAAAGCTTTCTCATCGGTTCGACATTTTCACTATTCACGTTTCAACTTGGAGATCCATCCATCATGAACTTCCTTGACGGCCACCTGTATCCCGAAAACCAGCAGCCCCTGATCATCACCGCCGCGCCCTACGCACCGGGCTGGATTCCCTCGGACTTCCCGGAAGATATCCCCATCACGATGGAGGAGCAGATCCAGAAGGCGGTGGATTGCTACGAGGCCGGCGCCACCGTACTGCACCTGCATGTGCGCGAACTCGACGGCAAGGGCAGCAAGCGCCTGTCCATGTTCAACGAGCTGATCGCCGGGGTGCGTGCCCGCGTGCCGGAAATGATCATCCAGGTGGGCGGCTCCATCAGCTTCGCGCCCGAATCCGACGGCCAGGCCGCAAAGTGGCTGAGCGACGACACGCGCCATATGCTGGCCGAACTCGAACCGAGGCCCGACCAGGTGACGGTGACCGTCAACACGACGCAGATGAACGTGACGGAGCACGCGGGTGAGGATGACTTCCGCGGCGTTTCCCGTGGCTTCCCGCACCTCTATTCCACCTACAAGGACATGATTGTTCCTTCGAATCCCAGCTGGGTCGAGGAGCACATCCGACGCCTGACGGCGGCCGGGATTCAAAGCGAGTTTCAGTGCTACAACATCAACAGCTTTGAAACGATCGAGCGGATGATTCGTCGCGGCGTCTACAAAGGGCCGCTGGTGTTGAACTGGGTGGCGATCAGCGGTGGCATGGATCAGGCGAACATCTACAACCTGGCCCACTTCCTGCGCGCGATGCCGGACGGCGCGGTGGTCACGGTCGAGAGCTCAGTGCTCAACGTGCTGCCCATCAACATGATCGGCATCGCCCTGGGCCTGCATGTGCGTTGCGGCATCGAGGATGTCCTCTGGAACCAGACCCGCACCGGGAAGATGAGCTCGGTCGAGCAGATCAAGCAATTGGTGCGTATCTCCGGCGAATTCGGTCGCCCCATCGCGACCGCGGCACAGGCGCGAGAGATCATGAAGATCGGGGTCTTCTATGAGACGGCGGACGAAACGCTTGCGGCCAATGGCTTCGCACCGAACCGCAAGGGCGCCAACCAGGGGTTCCTGCGCAAGCCGGACTAACGCTTGCGGGGGAGGGGCATCATCGGCGGTATGAGGGCGTCCGGCCTTGTTCAGAGACGGAGGCAAGCCGACGCTGACTCCCCTCCATACGCATACATTGACTGAATGCCTGGCATCGAACAATGCCTTTCGGTGGTCGGCTTATTCGGCCGTCGACATGAAAATGTTCTGCGTTTCCCCGGGTTTACGCCAAAGAAAAACGCGCCGTCGCCACGCTCAGACGGGTCTTTTTGAACGACATTTAATTAATGTCGCCAAAAATAAATTCAGATGCTATTCTGAAGTCTATGCTTGTCGTCGGGTCTGCGCGCTTGTTATCAAGATCTCCCGCGCTGCGAGAATCACCCGCCGAATGGGAGATAAATTGCGCTCCGGTGGGGCAGCAGCAATATGGATTTTCCGGCGAGCATCGAGTGCTGCACGCTGAGCAAATCGAGCTGATTTACCGTCAGCGAAAACGTGGTCAAGATGCTTGAAAAAAGTGTCGAAATCAGAAACAAGCACGGCGCACAAAGAATGCGACCGGCGATTTGGATGACCAGCAGGAAGAACCATTGCCGGTCATGGTGAAAAAGACTTGCTTCACGCGGGCTGACGACACCAGGCGGCAGGACTCAATATGATTTTCGAGAATCATTCGAGGAGACAGAAGTGAACGTATATACGAATAGCGCGATGCCGGCCGAGTCGGCTGCAGCGCCGAGTGGTGCCCGCGCCTACGCGTGGGTGGTATTTGCATTGATGTTTTGTCTTCTACTTTCCGACTACATGTCGCGCCAGGCGATCAATGCTCTGTTCCCCATCTTGAAAGTGGAGTGGCAACTCAACGACACCCACCTCGGCTCGATCAGCGGTATCGTGCCGTTGGCGGTCGGCGTGCTGACGCTCCCGTTTTCCATCGTCGCGGACCGCTGGGGGCGTGTCAAAAGTATTGCGCTGATGGTGGCGCTGTGGAGTGTTGCCACGCTCGGGTGCGCGCTTGCCGCCAACTACAACGAAATGTTCATCGCACGTTTGTTGGTTGGCGTCGGTGAAGCGGCTTACGGAAGCGTTGGATTCGCGATGCTTGTGGGCATTTTCCCCAAACACCTGCGCTCTACCATTGCCGGCGGCTTTACGTCTGCCGCGGCCTTCGGGTCTGTGCTCGGCGTTTCGCTTTCCGGCCTTGTCGCGACGCACTTTAGCTGGCGCTGGTCGCTGGGGCTGATGGCGGTTATCGGTTTCGTGTTGACCATCATCTACTACTTTGTCGTGACGGAGAAACGGCTCGCAAATGCGCGGCCGGCCGAGGAGCGCGCAACCCCGACGCCGGCACGTGTGAAGCTGACGCCCCGTGCGCTGTTCTCGGGTCTGTTCCCGTCCTGGTCTGTCCTGTGCGCATACCTTGGCTCTGCCTCGCAGATCTTCGTTCAAGGGACGCTTTTCGTGTGGCTGCCCAGCTATCTGAATCGCTATTGGGGCATGCCGGTCGGCAAGGCTGCCCTGGTGGCTGCCGGCCTTGTCCTTGTCAGCGGAATGGGTCAACTTCTGTGCGGGGTATTGACCGATCGCCTCAGCGGCACCTCTTCGCTCAAGCGATGGAACGTGGCCATTGGTTATTGCCTGGTTCTGGCTGTGCTGCTGACGGCTGCGTTCCGTCTGCCGCCCGGCAATCTCCAACTTGCGCTTCTCATCCCCGCCGTGTTCTTCCTGGCCAGTTCGTTCGGCACATGTGGCGCGATCATTGCAGAGGCCACGCCGTCGTCTATCCATGGATCGGCATTTGCCACGTTGACTCTGTTCAACAATATCCTGGGCCTCGCAGCCGGCCCGTTTGTCACCGGCATGGTGGCGGACGCGTTTGGCCTTCAGGCTGCCTTGCGCTTGTTGCCGATCGCGGCACTGCTGCCGCTCTCGGTGTACATCATTGGCCGGTGGCGTCACGTGGCGGAGGCGCGGCGCCGCGGCGTGTGATGCCGGTGTAGCACCCCTCGTCGTTCTGACATTGAGGGGGGGCCGTATTTCGAGTCGCCCGCTTCGGCACGATCCGCGAAGCGGGTGAATTTTGTTAACCTTCGTCGCGCCGCTCAACGCATCGTGCGTTACGAATTAATGCAGGGAGGCAAACATGAAACGTGAAGTGGTAATCGTCAGCGGTGTTCGGACGGCGATCGGTGATTTTGGCGGAAGCCTCAAAGACGTCGCGCCGACAGCGTTAGGTGCACAAGTGGTACGCGAAGTGCTCTCGCGTGCCGCCGTCGACGGAGGCGAGGTCGGCCATGTCGTCTTCGGTAATGTGATTCACACCGAACCGAAGGACATGTACCTGGCGCGCGTGGCCGCCATGGATGGAGGCGTGTCCGAGCACGCGCCGGCCTTCACATTGAACCGCCTTTGCGGTTCCGGATTGCAGGCCGTGATCTCCGCGTCGCAGAGCATTCTGCTGGGCGACGCTGACATCGCCGTGGCGGGCGGTGCGGAGAACATGAGCCGCGCCCCCCATATCGCACCCCAAGCGCGTTTTGGCACACGCATGGGCGACGCGACGCTCGTCGACATGATGGTCGGAGCGCTGACGGATCCGTTTCATCGCTTCCATATGGGTGTGACCGCGGAAAACATTGCCCGGCAATTCGGCATCTCACGCGAACAGCAGGACGCGTTGGCGCTTGAGTCGCATCGTCGCGCCGCGCGCGCCATTGCGCATGGCTATTTCAAAGATCAGATTCTGCCCATCACGCTCAATGGCAAGCGGGGAGCGACGGTTTTCGATACAGACGAACACGTACGCTTGAACGCGACGCTTGATGAATTCACGCGACTCAAGCCCGTGTTCGATCGCGACGCAGGCACGGTGACCGCGGGTAACGCGTCGGGCATCAATGATGCGGCGGCGGCGTTGTTGCTCATGGAGCGCGGGACCGCCGAGCGGCGCGGTGCACGGCCGATGGCGCGCCTGGTCTCCTACGCGCACGCCGGCGTGGACCCGAAGATCATGGGTATCGGCCCCGTGCCGGCGACCCGTGCGGCACTGGCGCGCGCGGGGCTCACCGTCGACGATCTCGACGTGATCGAGGCAAACGAAGCGTTCGCGGCGCAGGCATGTGCGGTGTCAAGCGAGTTGAAGCTCGACCCGGCCAAGGTGAACCCGAACGGTTCCGGTATTTCGCTCGGTCATCCGATCGGTGCGACCGGGGCATTGATTACTGTCAAAGCCATCCATGAGTTGCAGCGCGTGGGCGGACGCTATGCGCTGGTCACGATGTGCATCGGCGGTGGGCAGGGCATCGCTGCGGTGTTCGAGCGGATGTGAGTGCGTATGGGGTTGATGCGGCTGAACCGGGCAGGTTTGGCGAAGGCATCAACCCATCGTCACGAGATCGTGCCTTTTCAGGGGCACGATCTATCTCCCTCACGCTCGACCGCGTTTCCCACAGACGGCTAAAGCGGCCCCCAGAGGGGGGGCCTGCGTTGTCGCGTGTGCGCGGGCAGGCACTAGATCGAATCGCTGGCTGAACTGCTCGACGAGATGTGCACCGATTGGCAGCGCGGAGGTGGCCGCCGGGGAAGGTGCATTGCAGACATGCAAGCTGCGCTTGGACGAGCGGATCAGGAAGTCATGCACCATGCTGCCGTCTGCCATCACGGCCTGTGCGCGTACGCCGGACGGGTACGGATCAAGGTCGGACAACTCGAGTTCCGGACAGTATCGGCGGCACAGTTCGAGATAGCCGCGTTTCCACAGCGAGTTGCGCATCTCGGTGAGTCCCGAAGCGCCATGCTTTCCGAGCATCTTCCAGAAGCCCGGGAACGTTGCCATGCCGGCGAGATCCTTCAGGCTTGCATCGCGCCAGCGATAGCCTTCGCGCGCCAGCGCCAGCACGGCGTTGGGACCCACGGTGACATATCCGCCGATCATGCGCGTCAGATGCACGCCGAGAAACGGCAGCGCGGGATCCGGCACCGGATAGATCAGGTGGTTCACGATGTCGTTCTTCGAGGCCGGCAAGCGATAGTATTCGCCGCGAAACGGCACGATCCGGAAATCGAGATCGACCTTGCACATCTTCGCCAGGCGATCCGCCATCAGTCCTGCGCAAACGATCGCGTGTTTTGCCCGGAACCGGCCGCCCGAGGCCTCTGCGGTAATGCCGTTATCGTCCTCGTGAAGCGCATCGACACGCTGGTTCGGCAAAATCTGCGCACCACGCGCTTGGGCGAGTCGCGCCATCGTTGCGGTCATGCCCGGATAGTCTGCAATACCGCTGGAGGCCACGCGGATCGCCGCACGCCCCGCAATGCGCGGCTCGAGTGCCCTCAGCGCCTTTTCGTCGAGCATCTCCGGCTCGAGCCGGTTCTGCTGGCACCGCGTGTACAGCGCCTTCAGTCGTTCCATTTCGACGTCTTCGGTCGCGACGATCAGCTTGCCGCATTGCTCAACGCGCACGTCGTGGCGGCGAGCGAACGCATAGGTCGCGGCCGCGCCTTGCCTGCAGAACTCGGCCTTGAGGCTGCCCGGTGCGTAGTACACGCCGGCGTGGATCACCCCGCTGTTGTGCCCGGACTGGTGCGCGGCGAGCGCCGCTTCCTTTTCCAGCAACAGCACGCTCAGGCCGGGATGACGCTCGATCAGCTGCATGGCCGTCGACACGCCTACGATGCCACCGCCCACGATCAGGACGTCCGCGTCATATCCGCGGTGATTCAGTTCCGTCGTCATTTCGAGAACACTCCACGTTGGCGCATCAACTCACGATGCAGTGACGGATGCTTCTGGAACGGCGCCCGACCGTGCAGCCAGAAGTAGTTGTTTAGAACCACGAGATCGCCCACGGGCAAAGGAACTTCGCGCGTTGCGGCAGCGGCTTCCATCGATGCGGACAAGTCATGCAGATAAGTCGCTTCGGCGCCGGAACGGGGCTGTACGAACTGGTCGATGAACGACATCGACAGGCCATACTCGCTCTGGAAGAAAACGGGCCGCTCGATCTGAGCGTTGACATTCTTCGAACCCGGTGCCTTGTAGAGAAACGGCCGCGTGGCCAGGGGATCGTTGAGGAAAGTGTCCCGCTCGCTCCAGTCGTCGAGATGCATAAAACGCGACTCGCCGCCGACGGCGTTCTCCTCCGCGAACTTCATCATGAGCAGCCATTCGGTCGGCTCGTCGACAAAGGTGCCGTCCGTGTGGAGCGTGAACAGGCGGTATGCCTGGCGCAGATAGGAGTCGCTGTTGTCGGTGTCTTTGACAAGGAAGCGAGCGTAGTAGGTACCCGACATGGCGTCGTGATTCGCCGGTCCGAGCAGGAAGCCGACGGCGGTGCCGAAGCGCACGAAATCGCTGTGATCAGCGGTGGCGTTCAGCACGCCCAGCGTGAAGCCCCCGGTGGCACGGTCCTGGACGAGTTTGCGAAGCGTGGGCGCGAAGTCGGCGCCGACGGCACGCTCTAGCGCCTGCGCCAACATAAAGCGCATGAAGGGGACGTATTCGAGGTTCTGGAGGTCGACGTCTTTGACCGAGGCGAAGAATTTCTGCAACGCATCAGGGCGTACGGTGATGTGACGCAAGCGCTTATGATGCGGATGGCGCTCGATCGAGAACTTCAGTTGCGAATCGACCGACGGGATCGTCGGCAGTGCTGTGACGGAGTTCATGATGGTGTCCTTGCGAGGTAAGTGATGCCATTTGACTCCGTATTTGTAATTCGTTAAACACGTACAAAATGAATTTTTATTCGTGGATTAAGATTAAACATGATCGATAGCCGGCAACTGAAGCTATTCGTCGCATTGGCCGAAGATCTGCACTTCGCTCGCGCAGCGGACCGGCTCGATATCGCACAATCGGTACTCAGTCAGCAGATCAAGCGGCTGGAAACCGATCTCGGGGTTCGGCTTCTCAACCGCAACAAGCGGGCGGCGATCACGCTCACCGATGCGGGCAATGTTTTCCTGGTCGAAGCCAAGGCCGCACTGCGCCAACTGGAGCGCGCCGATCGGATTGGGCGTCTGGCTGCGAGAGGCGAAGCCGGCCGCGTTGCGCTTGGCTACATCGGATCGGCGGTCACGACCGGGCTGCTGCCCGATACGCTCAAGGCGTTCAGGAGGGTGAGCCCGGACGTCCGTATGCACATTGTGGTGATGGAAACACCGACGCAACTGGAGCGCTTGTCGGACGGGAGTATTGATGTCGGTTTCATCCGGCCGCGCGCGCACTATCCCGACGGGGTCACAGCCCAGGTGGTTCAGCGTGAACGCTTGTTGATTGCGCTGCCGGCGGACAGCCCGCTCGCGCGAATGAAAGCCGTGAAGGCTGCCCAGTTGCGCGGCGCGTCATTCATCGCGCCGCAGTTCAACGAGGCCGCCGGCTTCGTGGAAGACTTGGCCCGGCTTGGCCGTGTGGGGGGGTTCGATGCGCAACCGGAGTATCGGGTCAACGATTTCATTACGGCCGTGAGCATGGCGTCCGCGGGCTACGGCGTCGCCCTTGTGCCGCAATCCATCGGCGGATTCGCCCAACCCGGCGTGGTGTTCAAACCGTTAAGCGACTTCGAAAAACAGGTCGAACTCGCGGTGGCCTATAGGGTTCGCGAGCATTCGCCCTGCGTGCGGGGGTTCATCGATGCAGCCTTGTCATACGGGGGGCTCGCCAAGCGCCCCCGTGTCGGGAAATGATAAGCGCACGGCAGGAATGGTCAAGTCAGACAAGCATAAGCGACGTTAGACTGCGGCCAGCCATTGACGGATGGCGCAGGCGTGGCGTTGATCCAAACGTCACCTCTTCATCGGCATGACAGCGCCGCGACCGGCACGGCCGCGCGCTTGTCAGCTTGTTAGACGGAGCGTAGCGATGAGTTCGACGAATATGCAGCCTGTGGCCGATCGGCATTTCGACCTTTCAGGCCTGACAGCGGTCGTCACCGGTGCAGGATCGGGTTTGGGTCGGCAGGCGGCACGTACGCTGGCCGCGGCCGGTGCGCAGGTTGCGCTGCTGGGTCGGCGCGCCGATCCGCTGAAAGAAACGGAAGCCATGATCATACGGCATGGCGGCGTCGCGCGTCATTTTCCGGTCGATGTCTCGGACACGTCAGCGGTGGATCTGGTGTTCGACGACATCCAGCGAACGATGGCGCCGCTCTGGGCGCTTGTCAACAATGCGGGCACAGGCGGTCGCGCCGCGTTGATCGATGTCGACGCGCAAATGTTCGATCGCGTGTTCGGCGTCAATACGAAGGCCGCGCTGCTGACGGCAACGGCGTTCGCGCGACGGCTGGTTGCCGGTCAGTTGCCGGGGCGCATCATCAACATCTGCTCGCTCGCCGCGCAAACGCACACGCCGAATCTCTCGATCTATGGCGCGAGCAAGGCGGCGCTCGAACACCTCACACGGTCGATGGCTCACGAATGGGCGGGCCACGGGATCAACGTCAACGCGATCAATCCGGGCTTCATCGAAACCGACATCAATCGCGCGATGCTTCAGACGCCGGCCGGTCAGAAGATTGTCGACGGATTGCCGCGCCGACGGCTCGGCACGCCCGAAGCGCTCGACGATGCGGTGTTGCTGCTGGCCTCGCCGAGCAGCGATTTCATCACCGGCGCGACGCTGTCGGTGGATGACGGGCAGCGCTTCGTGATGGGGTGATTCGTACGACTCGCGTGGGGGCGGCGAACCGTTTTCGGAGGTGTCATGCCGCTCCGATCCGTCAAGGACTGTAGTGGTCAACTGATCCCGGACACGGTGTTAAGTTTTTCTTCCGCAACAGCCGGTGCCAGTCCGTCATTGAACTGATGGGGTCGTATCCAGTTGTACCGGTGCATCAAGTATCGGCTGATATCGCGATGTGCTTCCTGTGCCGACATGTACGCGCTCTGCGGTGTCGGAGAATGGTCGAGTGCACCGGCTAAAGAGGGGGGGGGCATGCGGCCGAATCGGGTATTTTCCGCGATGATGAGTCCGCATTCAATCTTCAGCGGAAAAAATGAGTGCGTGTTTAGCCGAAGCGCCCGCTTAGAGGGGCGCTTCGGCTTGGCTGTGGACGAATTACTTCATGTACTTGACGGTGACTATACCTGCGATGTTGTTCTTGCCGCGTTCGTAGTCCGGATTGAATGTTGCGAGTTTGTGGGCTGCCATGCCGATGGCTGCCCCTACGCCTAGAACCGCGGCCGGGCCGAAGCTGGAGACCACCGAGGCAGATCGGTATTCCGTGTACACCCGGCATTTCATTCCCGATTTCTCAATGCGCCCTTCGATTCTTTCGACGACTTGCCCGATATCGGCTACACCGACCACCTGAAACGACGAATGGCAGATGATTAGGTGGTCGAGTTCGGCGGTAGTGAGTTCGTCAGAGGCGTACTTCTTCATGTCGACGGACATGTCCAGATTCCTCATGCAGTTAGTGTGATCGATTTTGGTGGGCTAGCCGGGTATAAGGGCTGGGCACTTTTGACGCGTAGCCCGTATACCCGAATTCGCCGCTTGAAGTGAACTAGCTGGGCAGCTTCCCCTGCTCGCACCAGATTCTCCATTCGCTAAGTTGGTCAGAGGTTACGATCGCGTCGGCGCCGTTTTCTTTGCGGAAGGCTGAGGTCCATTTATCAACGCAGTTCGGTTTGCTACCAGCCGATTGTGCAGGGGCGTTCGCAGCGATGTTTTGATTTGCGGCCGCGCTGTTGCGGCACTCTGCGTGCCACATTTCGCGTTGATCAGGCGTCCACAAATTCGTGGATGTTCGTTCATAAGCACCAAGCTTATGCGCCAAGCAGTCGTTGACCTGTTCACTGTCGGGCATTGCTTGCCCATCGCGGTACTCGTGTTCGAAGATGAGCTTGCCTGAGTTGTCCCATCGCTGTGCGATGCCCTGCAGCTTGCCGTCGACAAAGTCGGCGCGACTGATCAAACGTCCTGACTCAGGGTCGAAACCGTCTTGACGGCCCAACTGTTTGCCTCCGCTGAATGTTGCTTTCATGGTTACTTGGCCGCCTTCAGCCGCATATCGAGTGTAGGGCCCGTCCAATTGGCCGTTGACATACGTGGCTTGGAGGATTCGGTTGCCAGTGTTTTCATCGAATCCTTCCTCAGCACCGGTCAGCAGGCCCTTGTCCCAGTGAATGACGTGTACTCGCTTCTTGGTTGACGGGCTGAAGATCTCTTGCGTGCCGTCAGGCTGCCCGTCCACGAAGGCTACCTCTGAGATGACCTGGTGGTTCCCGCCAGGCACGTAAGACGTAAGTTTGCCGTCGAGTTTCCCGCTCGAGAATTTCATCGTGAGCAAAACGTTCTGGGTGCTCGCGGTGCTGCACGTTGTTGAGCCGTCAAGAAGCCCGTTCCGAACCTTTGCATCGCAGAAGACACCGACCGTTTCACTCGCCCCGCTATAGAAGTAAGCCAGACTCGAAGCCCGCGCTGGACCGAAGTCCAATTGAGGCAAGCTTTTTCGGACGACGTTCGAGAATTTCGCGAAGCTGCCGAGGTTGTCGAGGATGGCCCCATTGGGGACGTTTGTCAGTTTTCCCGAGAAGGGTTCATTGGCTCCCTCGGCGTACACCTTGCCGTTCACAATTTGAGCGTTTCTGAAGTCGAGAGACTTGTTGCCGCAAGCGCTGAGATTTAATACGAGTGCGGCTGTTGCCACACAAGTGATCCCCGTGATGATCTTGGTTTTCATATCCGTGTTTTGGGTTGTGAGAGCTGGCTGATGTTTGTGCTTCTTGTTGCGGAGACTGCTATTGCGGTGTGGGCCGTTCGTTTGAGACAGAACCGCCCGCGCTTTCCAATTCAATTGATTCCAGGCACGTTGCAAGTAGTGCAGGAGTCACGAGGCCTTGTGCATGCAGTGCCACCAAACGCTCACGTCGGCGCTCAACTGGGTAGGTCGAGTCGCCTACGAACTGCCACACGACGTCGAGCATTTCCAGGTATGCCCGGCGGCGCTGTATCCGATAAACCGGGATGATCATCGGGCCCAGAAGCAGGCTGGCGATTACCCAGCCGAGAGTGGGAAGACCGACGCGACTGAGGTGCAGGCGGCGTAAATCGAGCGCAATCGTCAATGCGATTGCGCTGGCGACCAATGCCCACCAAAACAGTCCCATGTCGCGCCCTTTATGGAGTTTTCCTAAATATAGCGTATACGCATACGGAATATGCGGTATGCGTATATAAAATCGGCCGCATGGCCCATCCAATTCACGACTCGAGGTATCAGCGAATCGCCGGACTGTTGGCGGAGCTCCGCAGATCGCGCGGACTGCTGCAGCAGGACGTGGCGGACCGACTTGGCCGACCGCAGGCGTTTGTGTCGAAGGTCGAGAGCGGTGGCCGTCGCGTTGACCTGATCGAGTTGCTCGACTTTCTGCGAGTCCTGGATGCAGATCCGCATGAGTTCATCGACCGTGTGATTGACGTCCCCATGACGGAACTGCCTCGTTGATGTTGCCGCTCAATAGTCCTCCGGTAACAGCAACGTCGTTGCCGACCTGTCTGCTTCAGTAATTACCCATACCCTTTCGCCGGTCGGCAGCGCGTAGCTAGATAGGATGCGAAGCCCGTATGCCATGGCGTCATAGTTCTCGCGACGGTCGGACTCGTTGACTTCTCCCCAGTCGCCCCGGGCGTGTCGTCTGATCAGATCCCAATGCGAGACCTTGGCTGTTTCGAGTGCGTTCAGCGCCGCCGGAGTCGCAAAGACTTTACCAAGTCGAAAGTGCGCGACGATTGGAGGGAACGTGGATGTGGTCATGCCTTCTCCCTGATTTCGTAATGAATGGACGCGTGCATGCCTCCAACGCAGGTCGGATTGATTTGCAACGCAGGACTGGTTGAGACGCGGCTGGGCTTATGCCGCGGTTGTGGCGGTTGACGACACGATTCGACGTCGCAGGTTTGTGGCTCTCGCTTGGGAGCAGCGAAGGTGCCGACGTATGTCGGCTACCGTCGGCCTAACGTGTCCAGCAGCAATTGCCTCCAGCACCTGGGCCGTATCGTCTGGTTTGGTGGTTGTCTGAGTCGCGACGATGGGAGGCTCGGGTTCGGGGTGTGACTCGTGGCCGAGTAACGCGGAGTCGTGCGACTCCGAGCCGAATCCGTCTAGGGCGCTTGCGTGACTGACCAGTGAGTCGATGGGCTTGCCCGAAAGGCCTGCATCCCGAGAGGCAAGAGCCACTACCCACGAAATACACGCAATCCACTCCAGAACTGCGCTGACCGCCAAACTGATCGCCAAATCCACGACCGTTACGGAGCCTCCTAGCCATGGTGCAAGACGACTGGTCACCGGATCCTCTGTTGCTGCGCGGCGCTGACGATCGTTTTGCTGGGAGATCTCCTGTTGGGCGCGGGCTTCATCGGAGGCCGCGTCGATGGCGGCCAGTCTTGCCTCCAAGACTCTGCGACTAGCGAGTAGCGTCGCACAGTCACGACCGCATCGTCTTGCCTCGTTTCTGGCAAGTGCATCAACGATGTCGGCGCGCCTGGTCAATATCTTCGACAAGCTTTCAGTCTGGGCGACTGGCACCACGCTGATGGACGCACCGCGCTCCATGCCTGCGTGGCGCTGAGCCAACAGGAAGAACGTGGCGTGACCGTAGCAGGTCGCCAACATGCATCCGCCCCAAAGAAGCCGTGACGCGACTCGGGTCGAGCGCGGCATTGAGCGATTGATTGCTGGTAGCCAGTGAGTTCCAAGCACGAGGATGATTCCGAGGGCGATCCAGATCAATCGCTCGAACATCAAGCCCCCGCGCTGCCATCCCGCTGCAATGCTGAGACTCAGAGCGACAAGCGTGGCGGCGCTCGCGAGGATTCTGGCTACTTGCCTCCTCGGGGGCAGATGGGTGATTTTCATAGTGTCACGCCACCAGTTTCATGGCTTCGTCCCAGGCCCGTTGCTTGATCGCCGCTCCAGCGCCGAACCAGGCAGCGTCCAGGCGATGGTCGTTCGTGCGAGCGCGACGGTGGTGATCAACGAACTCCGTGATGCTATTGACCATCCCCCAGGCCGTGCCTGATGCAGATGCCAGCTCGGCCCCTCGGCCCCTTCCGTTGAACAGGTCCAGCACGTTGCGAATGGCTCTGTCGTTTTGAGACACGCCGGTCGGATCGTTGGCCGTTGAAACCGCATAGGTAAGGACCCGGCTAAAGAATTTCTCCGCCGCAGCCTGATCCACCTTCCGCCCTGCGAGTGCCTTGCTCTTCGCCATGAAGATCTCCCAGGAAGAAACGGCGACGCCCAACTGTCGCTTGACCGCTTGCGCATTGAACTGGCTTCGGTGGGCGACTTTGACCGCACCGGTGCCGTCTTCCAATGCGATCGAAAGCGTGTTGTTGCACACGACTCGAACTGAAGTGAATTGGGCCGTCGTTGCGAGGGTTCCGTCACACGCGGTCGCGAGCAGCAGGTAGCCGTTCACTTCGTCACGACCCTTGAGGGTGGTGCTTTGCCCAGTGCGCGCAAGTGCCCAGAACTTGCGGCCTTCCTTGAGGACACCGGCCGTTTCAAGTTCGAAACCACCCACCTCAGTGAGATCTCGGTAGAACTCAAGGATCTCGCCGGGTTGAACGACCTGATAGCGCTTCGATACGACGGAAAGAGGTGCTTTCGTGTCAGAGCGGTAGAGAACCTTCTGGTCCGGGTAGGTAAGAATGGAGCCGGATTCGGTGGAACCATCAATGAAGCGAACGTCCGCAGCATCGATTTGCCAGTTCATACCGGCTTGTTCCGCCCAGACTTCTATGGGTTGATTGGGGGAGAGTTGGTTGCCCAAGCCGTGCCACGGCGTTGCGTTGATGTAGGCCATCGATTGAACGAGATGCATGAAATTGCCCCTGAAAATGCATAAAGCCCGGCGCCATGGCCGGGCTTTATGCTGGTTGGTGAGGTAGCTGCAGGATTAGGAGAGGGGGTATTGCGGGTGAAATGTGTGTCCGCAATCGAGACACTTCAGGTTATCGAGCACGTTTTGGTCAATGACTTCGCCCAAGGCCGCACCCGCTGCGCACCCGGATGTGCCGCCGATGAGGCATCCGACAATTGCGCCAGTAAGGCCGCCGAGCAATGCACCGACTGGGCCTGCGATCAGCCCGATCGATGCGCCAGTCTCGGCGCCGGCGAGTGTCATTGCTGCGCCACCCACTGCACCAGCAATTGCGCCGGCAGTTCCGCCAATCTTTGTAGCTCGATCAAGTGACTCGCATTGTCCGGACTGACATCGCGGGCATTGGATCTTCATAATTTTGGCTCCAAATTGAACGTCAAGGTCGGGGGAGGGGCGTTTCCGGCAACGGCTTCCCGCATTCAATTTGGTGATATGTGATCCAAAAAATCTTGAATACAGTGCTCCGCGACTCCATAGAGCGTGGGCAAAACACCTACGTAGGCGCTAGGGGCGGCGACCACTATTGTGTTGACCGTGAATTCAGCGTTATGGGAGATCGGCTAACGTGGACCGGCCAGCCTTTCGTATGCACCTTCGATCCATAATTTATGGCATCGGTCGTCAAAATCCTCACGTTGGCCTTGTGTGCGAGGCGGCGACCGGTTGAATCCACAAGCGATTTCGGTCGTTCCTCTGGTTTGCCACCAAAGTCCGCTTGTTGGCGAGACGCGGGCAGCAGACGTTTCGTTTGGTTCGCCGCTGATCATTTGGCATCGTCATCAAGATGCCACAAGTGTTCAAACTGCGTCTACTCTAAGCGCTGAAGATTGTTTGGCTAAAGCCTGGAGCGGCTGCGGAGGCCCAAGAGTGGAGCGCGGCAAAGAACTAGCGAGATGACCCCAGCGGCTTGACTAGTCTGTATGATGGCGAATAGGAATCAATATAAAAATCATCCAATGCGGTGAATCAGGGCCAACGCGCAGAGCCCGGTATCCGCATGGTTCCAGGGAGGAGATCTGTGCCGAAGCAACTTACGTTTCTACTCGACACCAATGTCCTAATACCGCTGCAAGACTCGTTTGCCATCCTATGTGACAACCTAGCAAATTTCCATCGGCTGGCTCTTGTCGGCGGCCACAAGCTGGTCTATCACCCCGCTAGCATCGAAGACTTCGAAAGGGACACCGACCGTGGTCGGCGCGCCAGGAATTTGGAGCACGTCCGCCGGTACCCAGCTCTAGATCGCCCCGTTAAATGCCCCTGGAACACGCCGGCAACGAGCCCGAACGACGCCTGCGACAACGAAATTCTATATGCCCTTGAGTGCGACGCGGCGCATGCGCTCGTCACGGAAGACAAGAGGCTTCTGACAAAAGCTCGAGCGCGCGGTCTGGGTTACCGAACCTACAACATCCAAACCGCCGAAGACTGGCTGCGGCGGCTGCATCAGCCGTTTGATGTCGCGCTGCCCAACATCGACGATGTACCACTGCACAGCTTGACGCCAGAGCTTGTGGGCGCCTTCTTCAACAGCCTGCGTGCGGGTTATGCCGGTTTCGATGATTGGTTCCGAAAAAAGGCCAGAGAGAACCGAAAGGCGTGGGTCTATCGGGACGAGACCGGCATACTCGGCGCCATCTGCGTGTACGACGTTCAGATCGACGAGGTCATTACCAACGAGGGCAAGCGCCTTGACGGCAAGGCCCTGAAGCTCTGCACATTCAAGGTCGGCCAGAGCGTCCGTGGACGCAAGATTGGCGAGCTCTTCCTGAAGGCCGCATTCCGCTACGGGACCGAGAACGCCTGCGAACATATATTCATCCACGCCGATGTGGAAAAGCATGCCTACCTCGTGAACCTTCTTGTTGACTTCGGCTTTGACGATGCCGGCTCCTATGGGGCGGACCGGGTCTTCGTCAAGCAGCACCCGATCAACGCTCCAGATATAGCGGGACTCTCTGCACTCGAATTTGTCCGACGCTTCTACCCCCACTACCGGTGCGGGCATCAGGTCCAGAAGTTCCTGGTACCGATCCAGCAGGAATTCCATCGGATACTTTTTCCCGACTATCAGGCGCTTCAATCCCAGCTCTTTGCACCCCGAGGGAGCGCGGGCAATGCAATCAAGCTGGCCTACCTTTGCCATGCGGCATCGAAACAAATCAAACCAGGCGACGTGCTGCTGTTCTACAGGTCAGAGGATGAGCAGGCAGTTACCTCGCTCGGCGTCGTGGACCAGTTTGCAGTACTTAGCGATGCGGCTAGCATCGCCGCCATGGTCAGCAGACGCACCGTTTACAGCATCAAAGAGATTGAAGAGATGGCGACTCGGCCAACGAAGGTCATCCTCTTTAGGCTTGTAAAGCATTTCTCAGCACCGGCCGCACTCAAGCGTCTTCTAGATGACGGAGTGGTCGCTGGCAACATTCAATCTATTACCAAGATTTCCGATGACGCGTTTTCAAGAGTGCTTGCGGCCGCAGGGGCCTAGAGCCGTGTTGCTTTCCGTCAAGCCAAGGTTTGCCGAGCAGATACTCGCCGGGACTAAAAAAGTGGAGTTTCGTCGGTCATGGGCGGCCGAGCATGTTGGCTTGGCTGTCGTCTATTCCAGCTCTCCGGTCCAGTGCCTGGTCGGCATCGTCGAGATCGAGGGCGCGGTTGTCGGGTCGCCTGCGTCCGTCTGGACGAGATGTCGCGCGCGCGGGCCGGGTCTCGAACGCCAGGAACTGATGGAATATTTCGTTGGCAAAGACCAAGCCTATGGCATCTTGCTGGGCCAGATGACCCGTCCGGAGAAGCCGATTCGGCCGAAGTCGCTATTCAGGGGGTTTCGCCCGCCGCAGTCCTTTCGCTACTTGACTGCAGCCGAACTGCGTCGAATCGGCAAGCAGTTCGGCATTGTCGAGGAACCCGAATGACCATCTTCGTCGCAGGAGTCCATGGCGCGGGGAAGACCTTTGCCACCAAACCGGCCTGTCAGAAGCTGGGGCTGGTGCACGCCACCGCCAGTCAACTCATCAAAGATGAGCGCGGACAGGCTACGTGGGACGGCGCGAAGATGGTATCCGACGTAGACCAGAACCAGGTCGCGCTCATCTCGGCCGCCAGACGCATCCGAGAAAGTGGCGCGACGCTCGTGATAGACGGCCACTTCGTGCTCCGACGAGCACCAGGTATCCATGAAAAGCTGCCTATCGACGTGTTCCGGGCACTGGAGTGCTCGGCTGTCGTACTGATCCGCAGTCCGGTGCGAGTCCTGCTCGAGCGTCTGCATGCAAGGCAGGACGCTAGCTGGGCTGAGGAAGAATTAGCCGAGTTTAGCAAGGCCGAGGAAGTCCACAGCGCAGAGGTAGCCGAGGTGTTGGGCATTCCCTTGAAGACTCTCAATTCGCCAACCACCCAGGAGGTAGAGACTTGGTTGAAGCGCCTATCGAAAGGTGCGGGCGTCTCTCGCCAATAGCCGAGGGTCGAAGGAGAGAAAATTGCGTTGCCTCTTTTGCAAAGCCGACTCGTCAAGCTCACGGTCCAGAGAGCACATCGTGCCTGAGTCCTTCGGAAATACTGAGCATGTGCTCGAGCCTGGCATCGTCTGCGACGGTTGCAACAACTACTTGGCGCGCGAGGTTGAGAAGCCGATCCTTGACTCCCTATACTTCAAGGAACGCCGTTTCAGCGCCGTCATCCCGAACAAGCGGGGACACGTCGTCCCGCTAGATGGTTTTCATCTGGAGTAAGGCACGCGCATTCAGGTTTACGTGGACACTGGAGCGGGCATCTGCGTTGGCGCTCATCCAAACGCTGACGAAGCGCCGTTCATCAAGACGCTGTTGGGGCGGTCTCAAAGAAGCTTGGTATTCCCAATAGCTATTTGTCCTGAGGAACGCGTCCTTGCCCGTTTTGTCGGAAAGGTCGGTCTCGAAGTACTGGCATCTCGACTCTTACAAGCTGGCCAGTCGCATGAAGAAGTGGTTGACGAGCCAGCCCTTGACGAGCTCAGGAATTTCGTCCGCCGAGGAAGCGGACCGCGCCAGTGGCCCGTCGCCCGACGGCAGTTGTACTCACCAGATACGGTCTTCTCAGGTGACGACGAAGACCATGAGATTCTCCACGAATATGAACTGCTTCTGAGGGCAATTGACAAAGCCAACGACCTCTATGCCGTCTACATTTCTTTGGTGCTCTTTGGGGAAGAGTTTGTCCTCAACATGTGTGGCCCTACACTCAATGGCTTCGAGGCTTGGCGGGCAAACGCAGAAGGCTGACTGGTAACGCGTTGTGCGATTGGGTTTTGTGCACCGAATCCATAGGCGCCAAGGACCGCAACTGAATCGCCCCGGCTTTCGAGGAGGCCGGTTGGTTTAAGTTAATGCAAGCGCTTCAGCAGTATTTCTGAGTTGCCCGTAGTAGTCTGCCTCAGCCTCGGCTGGCGGGATATAGCCCAGCGGTTCCATCAGCCGATGATGGTTGTACCAAGCGACCCATTCCAGAGTTGCAAGCTCGACGGATTCCCTTGTTTTCCAAGGCGCGCGTGGGTGAATCAGTTCGGTTTTGTACAGGCCGTTGATCGTTTCCGCCAGGGCGTTGTCATAACTGTCGCCGCGGCTGCCGACCGATGGCTCAATGCCCGCTTCGGCAAGTCGCTCGGTGTACCGAATGGAAACATATTGCGATCCCCTGTCGGAATGATGGATCAGCGTCCCGTCGCCGCCCGGTTGGCGGGCGTACAGCGCCTGTTCAAGCGCATCAAGTACGAAGTCGGTGCGCATGGTACGACTCACCCGCCAGCCAACGATGCGCCGCGCAAACACGTCGATGACGAACGCCACGTACAGCCAGCCCTGCCATGTTGAAACGTAGGTGAAATCGGAAACCCAGAGCTGATTCGGCCGGTCGGCCTTGAATTGGCGATTGACCCGGTCCAGCGGGCGAGGGGCCGAGACATCGGGAATCGTCGTGCGAACCCGTTTGCTGCGAACCGCGCCTTGCAATCCCAGCCGCTGCATCAATCTTTCGACCGTGCAGCGGGCCACCCTAATTTGCTCCCGATTCATCTGTTTCCAGACCTTGTCTGCGCCGTAGACCCGCATGTTGGCGTGCCAGACACGCTGGATTTCCGGGCACAGCACGTCATCACGCTTTGCTCGGGCGCAGCGCTTCGATGGATCGCGAAGCTGGGCAGCATGGCGCCAGTAACCCGACGGGGCAATCCGCAAGACCTTGCAGATCGGCTCGACCCCGAAGGTGTCGCGATGCTGATCGATGAAGGCCTTCAGGACTTGAAGCGGCGGTCGAGCTCCGCCTGGGCGAAAAACGCGCTGGCCAGTTTGAGAATCTCGTTGGTCTTGCGCAATTCCTTGTTCTCGCGCTCCAGCGCCTTCAGGCGCTCACGCTCGCTCGTGGTCAGGCCGGCACGTTCGCCATTATCGATCTCGCCGCGCCTGACCCAATCATTCAGTGTTTGCGGCGTGCAGCCGATCATCGGCGCAATCGACTCGATCGTCGCCCACAGCGAAGGATGCTCGCTACGCTGCTCGCGCACCAGGCGCACTGCGCGCTCCCGGACTTCCGGGGAAAACTTGCTCGATTTCTTGTTCATGGCTCCATTTTCTCAAGAGTTGGAGCCTCCTCCAAATCCGGGGCGATTCACCTTGAGCCTGAACGGCTCCTTCAAATGCCCGCCTGTAAAGCAAATTCCGCAGGCGGGATATTGCCCAGAGCCATGTGAGGCCGACTCTCATTGTAGTCAATCCGCCACGCCTCGATGGCCGTCTGGGCATGCTCAATCGAGTCTAACCAATGTGTATTTAGACATTCGTCGCGCAACGAGCCGTTAAATGACTCCACATAGGCGTTGTCCGTCGGCTTGCCCGGTCGACTGAAATCAAGCCGCACGCCATGGTGGTAGGCCCACAGATCCATCAATCGTCCAGTGAATTCAGCCCCGTTGTCGGTGAATACGCATGCAGGCTTGCCGCGCAGCAGCACCAACCGATTGAGGGTGTCGACGACATGCTCGGCACGCAGTCGATAATCAACCCGTATGGCCAGCGCTTCCCGGGTGAAGACGTCGACCACCGTTAAAGCCCGAATCCGCTTTTGATTGCTCAACTGATCTGACACGAAATCGAGCGCCCAGGCCTGGTTCACCCTGATCGGTCGATAGCGGGCTTGTCGCTGCACCGCCATCTTGCGTCGACGGGGTGTCTTCTTGCGCAGTGCCAAACCCTCCTCTCGATACAGCCGATAGACCAGGTCCTTGCCCGCACACCAGCCCTCACAATTGAGCAAGATGCGGATACGTCGGTAACCGTAGCGCACACGGGTTTGCGCGATGTCTCGCATGCGCTGACGCAAGGCATGGCGCGGATCGAGCACACTGCAATATTTCTGAACCGAGCGATGCTGTCGTGCCAAACGGCAGGCCCGCCGCTCACTGTAGCCGTGGTAGTCCATCACGTAGTGCACCACGTCTCGCTTCAGCGCGGGCCGGGGAATTTTTTTGCCAGAACGTCCTGCAATACGGCTTTATCTAGGCTAAGCTCAGCCACCAGTTTCTTCAGTTTTGCATTCTCGTCCTGCAGTTGCTTGAGCTCGCGCACCTGATCGGTCTGCAGGCCCGAATACAGCTTTTTCCATCGGTAAAACGTCTGCTCGGAGATGCCCACCTGGCGGATCAACTCCGCCACAGGCATCCCGAGCTCGGCTTGCTTCAAAATCTCTACGATCTGCTCCACCGCGTACCGTTTCGTCTTCATGACAAACCCCTTGCTGCAAAAGGTCAGTTTGCCAAAAAACTCGCATCGCGGCTGGTCCGGATTTAGCCGAGCAGATCAGTGGCACGACACGATCGAGGCATGGATGCTGAAGCAAGCTGGGATTAGGCTTCATCAGGCATCGACGGCGACCGAGGAAGCAGTGTCGTTTCAAGCAACGCCATCCACGTAAACCGCGGAGATATCACACTGGAGCGTCGGATTTCAGCCCATCTTGTCCGCCTTGGACGCGACGATCCTGGCAAACCAGTATCCCGTCGAGTACTTGCGGTCGCTGCGCTATTCGCCTACCAGTGGTGACTGAGCGCAGATATCACAAGCGCCGGCTGCCTGCCGGATCGAGTTTCGCTGAGTCGTGCCTATCTCCTTAAGTATTGACTTGCCACGCAAATCACGAGGTGCTTCAGACAGCGCACTGTACCGACTGGTAAGTACAATATGCCGCGAAGGCGGCCTGCGATCTGGCTGACTGAGACTAGAGCACGTCGGCACGCAGCAGGTCGGCCGCCCGCTCTGCCACCATGATGGTCGGAATGTTGGTATTGCTCGACGGCAATGCAGGCATGACCGACGCATCGACGACGCGAAGTCCTTCGATGCCGCGCACGCGCAGTTGAGCATCGACCACCGCAGCTTCATCGTCGCCCATACGGCAGGTGCCCACGGGGTGCCAGCAGGTGTGGCCCGTGGCCCTGATGAAGGTGAGCAACTGCTCTCGCGTGTTGGCCTCTGGACCGGGCCGGATCTCACGCTTGATCATCTTGCGCATAGGCGCCGTGTCCGCGAGTTCGCGTATCAGTTCAAGGCCACGGATCGCGGTATGCCGATCCTCCGGCTCGACCAGGTAGCCGGCAACGATTTCGGGCGCCATCGTGGGGTCCAGCGAGCGGGCGTGCGTGTGACCCCGCGACCGGGGGTAGAGCGGATAGGCACCAATATGAAAACCGGCATAGGGATCCAGCCCGTAGTCGCCGCGGGTGACCAGACGGCTTCTGCTGCTGGTCAGTCCGAGCTGGATCCTCAGGTCAGGCTGTGCTAGTTCCGCTTCGCTGCGGACGAAGGCGGTGGCGGTCAAAGAGGAGGTCGCAAAGATGCCATCGCGCCGGGTCACGTAACGCAACAGGGACTTCGCCAGCGACCATCGGTTCGTCATCATGTCGTTGACCGTTCCTGGCACGGCACTCTCATAGGTCAGGCGTGTCATCAGGTGGTCCTGCAGATTGCTGCCGACTCCCGGCAGATTGCGAATGACAGGGATGCCGAGCTTCTCGATGTGGGCCGCATCCCCGATACCCGACAACTCAAGCAGTTGCGGGGAGCGGATGGCGCCCGCACTGAGAATGACCTCACGAGACGCCCGCGCCTCATGAACCTGGCCACCAGTGCGATACCGAATACCGATAGCACGCCCATGCTCGATCAGCACCTGGTGTGCCACGGCGCCCGTCAAGATCTTGAGGTTGGGACGACCGCGAGCCTGCGCCAGGTAGGTGTGCGCAACGCTCTGCCGCAGCCCACGGTGCGCAGAGAGTTGCAGGTAGGCGGAGCCATCGGGCCCCCCTTCGTTGTAGTCTTTGGCGCGGCCGTAGCCACGTGCGGCGCAGGCATCCAAGAACGCGTCGGAGATCGGATCCGGTGCCACCTGGCTCACACCCACCGGACCGTTGTGGCCGCGTCGCGTTCCGCTGCTGAACTCGCAGTTCTCCAGCCGCTGGAAGTAGGCTTGTAGGTCATCGGCGCCCCAGCCGGTGCAGCCGCTCGCCTCCCACTCATCGTACTTGGTGGGAGCGCCGCGCACGAAGACCATTCCGTTCACGGCACTCGACCCCCCCAGGAGCCTACCGCTGACCCAAGGAGCGCCGGCACCATCGAGCCCGGGCTCGGGTCCTGTCGTTACGCTCCACAGCAGCTCGGGATTGGCCAGTACCTTCGCGACGCCGAGCGGAATACGCACCCACAGGCCGCCGCTGCCTCGCCCCGCCTCCAGAAGCAGGACGCTGACATGTGGATCCTCGGTCAAACGGCTGGCAAGAACGGCGCCGGCTGAGCCGCCGCCGACAATCACGTAATCGAACACGATGGAGTCTCTGCGAAGTGAAGGATGTCGCGGATCTGCTTGGCGATTGCGATATTTTCAGGGCTGTCCAGGTCGCGCGGGCGTGCATCCGCGATCTCGATGACACCGCTGACGCGGCCGGGTCGCGCCGACATGACGACGATCTTGTCCGCCAGCTTGATGGCTTCGTCGATACTGTGCGTGACGAACACCACGGCCTTGCGCTCGGCCTGCCATACGCGGGTGAGTTCGTCCTGCATGCGCTCGCGGGTGAAGGAGTCGAGTGCAGCAAAGGGCTCGTCCATTAGCAGCATCTTCGGCTGCACGGCCAGCGCGCGCGCAAGGGCGACGCGCTGCCTCATGCCACCGGAGAGCTGCCGCGGATACTTGTGTTCGAACCCGACCAGATCGATCAGCTTGATGTAGTGCGCGGAAATGCGGTCTCGCTCCTGCTTCTTGCAGCCCTTGCGCTTGAGTCCATACTCGATGTTCTGGGCTACCGTGAGCCACGGGAACAGGGCATAGTCCTGGAACATCATGGTGCGATCGGCACCCGGGCGCATGATCGGCTCGCCGAACGCATGCAACCGTCCCGCAGTCGGAAATTCGAAACCGGCCAGCATGTTGAGCAGGGTCGTCTTGCCGCAGCCGCTCGGACCCAGCAGACAGATGAATTCGCCCTTGCCGAAACGAAGCGTCACGTCCTGCAGAGCGGTGATGCACTGCGAACTCGCCCCGAACAGTTTCGAGACGGATTCGATGTCAATGAAATCTTGTGCGGCCATCAGATTTGCTCCCAACGCATGATCCACTTCTGCGCGATGCGCAGCGTGAAATCGAGGGAGAGGCCGATCAATCCAATGACGACCATCCCGACAATGATGAAATCCGGCCGGAAGAGCTGGCGTCCCTGCATGATCAGGAAGCCCAGCCCGGAGCTGGCCGCGACGATCTCGCCGGCCACCAACGCCATCCACGCGATGCCGGTGCCGACCCGAAAGCCCACGAAGATAGAGGGGAGCGCTCCGGGCATGAGCACCGTCAAGGCGATGCAAAGCGGGGAGGCGCCGAGCGTCTTGGCCGCGCGCACAAGTTGGGCATCCACCTGGCGCACGCCCTGCACGCTGTTGAGCAGGATCGGAAAGAATGCACCCAGAAAGATGATGAATTCGTTCTGCGCCTCGGACACTCCCAGCCAGACGATGCTCAAAGGAATCCACGCGAGCGGCGGTATCGGCCGGAAGAAGTCGATGATCGGCTCGAAGAACCAGGAGACCCGCTTGGACATGCCCATGAGCAGCCCAAGCGGAAGGCCAATCGCGGTAGCAAATCCAAGCGCAACGCAGACGCGCCGGAGGCTGTCCAGGATGTCGCGCTGCAGGCTGCCTTCGCGAATGAGCTGGAATGCCGCGCTCACCACCGCAGTAGGCGGCGGTAGCATGAGCGCCAGGCTGGCACTCAACCGGCTGGCGATCTCCCACATGATGAAAAGCACTGCAAGCGGCAGCATCTGCAACCCGCTATTCGCCAGCCAGGCTAGTGTGGCGCGTGAGTTGCTGCGCTGCATAGGTGGAGCGCTGACGACTCTTCCGGAATTGTTCATGAGATCTCGCATTGGTGAGTGTTCCATACCGTGCGATCGATTTTTGTGTCGATCCTGCTTCGGCACGATTTTGCTAGGAGGGGGTGTAGGTCTTGCCGGCGAAGCTCCATTTCCGGGCCAGATCGCCAGCCCCGGGGAATTCCTGGTGGCCCATGAACATCAGCCCGTAGGGCGGATAGGGTGGCTTGCCAACGACACCGGACCAGCCTGTCGGCAGGAAGGGCGGGGTCGCCGGAACGTTCCAGCCCAACTTTTCGAACGTCGTCGCCATATAGCGTGGGCGCAGGACCGAGGCCATGTCGGCGGCCGTGTACCGGCGCTTCAGGATGCCGGAGTCGTTCATGACTCCGGCCTGGAACACTTCCAGGTCTGTCCAGAAACCCTTTGTGTGCTCGAACGGGTAGTTGATCGTAGGCTTCGGGTTGAGAACGTGAATCTCGGCATCGCGGCGAATCAGCGCCGCATCCCTTCCGCGTTGGCTTGGATCGGCGATCAGCTCTTTCAACACCGCATCCCGCCTTAGCCTTGCGATCAGCCGCGCTTCGACCAGGGCGTCCGAATAGGCCTGAATCACGTCGGGCGCACCGGTCTCGAGTTCGCCGCGGACATAGGAATAGCCGTTGAAGATCTCGTAGCGGTCGATGGGCTCCAGCACGCGAGCGTTCTTGAGCTGGTCCGTCATCATCAGGACATTGGGCTCCCAGATTCCGACGACGTCAACACCCTTGGGCATCGTGATGATGTCACCTGGGCCGAGGTTCTTGACGATGAAGTCGTCGCCTTCCTTGAGCCCAAGGGTTTTGGCGGCGATGAGCAGGCCCAGGTGGTTCGTGCTACCAATCGTCACGCCGACGACCGCCGGCCGCTTCAGGACCTTCTGCCCCTTGAGCTCCGCGAGCGAGCCCTTCAGGGGGGAATCGAGCGGCACAAGGAAAGCCTGTCGCTGTGCCGGATAACACGCGACGGCGGCCGTCGGCACTTTCAGGTCGATGACGCGCAGCAGCCCGAGTGAGCCGGCCTGGGCGATCTGTAGATTGCCGGGCACGAAGGCCTCGTTCATCACGCCAGCCGTGAGGATCTGGGGGAACTCAGCTTCGATGCCGCGCTTTTTGAGAAGTCCGTAATTTCGAATGATGAAGATCAGGACGTTGCCGTCTGACCACAGCGGATTCCACGCCACCTTCAGCGGCCACCAGCCCTTGGACTTGAGCCATTCAATCGATTTCGGCGCCACGGTCGAGTAGGGCTGAGGCCATCCCCATTCGGTGGATTGAGGCGCCTGTGCCCGCACCACGTTCGGGAGGAGCAAAGATCCTGCGATCGCAGCGACACCTTGCAACACGCGGCGGCGTGACATCTCGCCTGTCGGATCCGAAACTTGCTTATCGCTCATTTGATGCTCCTGTTATCCGATCGTCGGTGGACCAATAAACTAGCTGAAGGCGTTGGCGGGCGTTCAGGCCGTGTACTTCTCGAGCGAACGCTGCGGTAAGCGCAACGCGTCCCTGCGATAGGGCTCGCTGAGAATCTTCGAGTCGACAATGATTTCCACCACGGCCGCACGCCCGAGGCTGAAAGCTTCCGCCATCGCAGGACCGATGTCCTCCGCCTTCGTGACGCGCGCGGCCCATGCGCCCATGTCTTTCGCGATGTCCGCGAAGTTCGGGTTCTCCAGGTTCGTGAAGTAGTAGCGCTCATTGAAGAAGTCGAACTGGTTGCGCTTCTCTGCACCATACTGCGAGTTGTTGAAGATCACGGTCACGAAGTTGAGTTTTTCGGTGACCGCAGTCATGACTTCCTGCAGACACATGCTCCAGGCGCCATCGCCGACAAGCGTCAGCACAGGCTCGTTGGGGCGGGCCAGGCTGACGCCCAGCGCTGTGGGCAATGCGACACCGATGCCGCCGAGGCTTCCGCCTCCGAAGAAGCTCCTGCTGCGATCGAAACTCGAGAAGTAGGAGTTGGCAGCACCGCTGATGTTGCCAACGTCCGCCACGATAGCTGCGCCCGCGGGCGTGGCCTTCGCAACTTCCCACAGTGCCCGCCGCGGGTGAATGGTGGCGTTGGTGCTGGTGGACATATCCTCGTGCTTGCGCACCCACGCCTGTTTCTCCGCCTGAACCTCCGCCAATACCTTCGCCGGGTCGGCAGTGATCGAATGTTGCTTGAGGCGCTCGGTCAGTTGCCGCGCGACGGCCCGGCAGTCGCCGATCAGGCCGACGGCCATGGGGCGCAGCGAACCCAGATCCAGGGGATTGATCGAGTTGTGTATCAACTGCGCCGATTTTGGATAGAAGTCGATGCCGTATTGCGGCGTGGTGCCGAAGGTGTTGAGACGCGTGCCCAGCGCCAGGACGACGTCAGCCTTCGCCATCAGTTTCATCGATGCTTCGGAGCCTTGGTAGCCGATGGGCCCCACGGCCAGGGGGTGACTTCCCGGGACGGCGTCGTTGTGCATGTACACGCATCCCATGGGCGCACCAAGCACCTCGGCGAGTTTTGCGATGTCTGCCCCTGCGTCCGAGTCGACTGCACCCAAGCCGGCGATGATGAAGGGGCGTTTGGCGCCGGCCAGCAGCGTCGCCGCCTTCGCGATCTCCTCGTCGGGCGCGCCGCCGTAGCGGCCATCGGTCCGGTAGGTCGCGGGCAGGCGTTCCTCTTCTTCCCATTGGCCGTACCAGGCGTCGCGCGGGATGTCGATTTGCACGGGGCCGCGCAAGGCGATGGCCGCCCGGAAAGCGCCACGAATGGCTTCGGCCATCCGTTCCGGCCGATTGACCTGGAGCTGCCATTTGACCAGCGGCGCCAGGAGTTTCATCTGGTCGACCTCCTGAAAGGCTTTGGTTCCGATGGCGCTGCTAAGCACCGCCGGCGTGATCACCACCAGCGGCGTGTGATTGAGCGCGGCACTGGCCACGCCGGTGACCAGATTCGTGATGCCCGGGCCGTTCTGCCCGATGCAGACACCCGGCTTGCCGGTGGCGCGGGCATAGCCCTCGGCCATAAGCGCAGCACTTTGCTCGTGGCGCACTTGGATGAAGCGGATTCCGGCTGCCACGAACAGATCCAGGGGATCCATGAACGCCGAGCCGACGATGCCGCAAATATAGTCGACGCCCTCCAACTGCAGGGCTTCGACGAACGCTTCGCTACCCGTGATTGATCGTGCCATTTGTTTTCCTTGAGTGAATGTGTGCCGTTGGGTGCTTGCCGACGATCGACAATCGCTGCCGCATCGAACACCGACGAGAAGAGATGTCAATAAGTGATTGCGAAAATTGCAATCGTATTTGTGTTTTACGCCATTATTATCTCTTTTTTATTCTGTAGAATAGGAGATAACCCGATTGAAACGCTTTCAAAGGGTAAGCACGAGGTCAAGGTCGTCTTGTGGAGATGCGAAATTGGACGCCATACGGTTTTCAGTACCGTTGGGGGGGGCTTGGTATTTCTCGCCGGATGGCTGTGGAGCGGTCGATGACGATCTTGCGTGGCGCCTCGGGATAGGCCGTCAGGACGTGTTTGAAGAACCGTTTCGCTGCGACCTTGAGCGTCGTTCAGGATATCGAGTCCGGGACGGTGCTGATGGGCTGCTTACTACAGTAGATTAGGCTTGCCGCGCAGCGTAACGAACGCTGCGGCGGCTAGAAGACCGATTGGATATCTGTCAACTACGATGTCCGATCGTCGGTAGGTAATTGACGCCGCCACTATTTCTGTTTGTTGTTGGCGTTGCGGCGCCGATAGCTTTTGACATTCAGTTTGTTCGAGAGTCAGCGGAACGGAACACTAGCCACCATCGGTGCCCAGCAACTGAGCCAATATGCGAAGGTTGGGGGCTGCGCGAGAATAGAGCGTGGCGACTTGCTTGACCTCCTCGCCGATCTCCTCAATCTTCTGGTCGGGGAAAAGTACGGCGCCTCCCGAGCAGAAAATGCAGCCGATTACCCTGTCGTCGACGCTGAGCGGCGCAGCCACGACACGAAAACCGCTCATGTAGTCTTCGACGGCGGAAACGAAACCCCTTTGCGCGCCCCGGGCCAGGTCGGCCGTGAGTGTCTCGTGGTCGACGATGGTTTGCGGGGTGAATTTCTCGAAGGGGCCGGGGCCCAGGATCTCGCGGCGCTGCGCCTCGGAGTGTGCCATCAGGAAGACCTTGCCGGAACCTGATGCGTGCAGCGGCGAGGACAGCACCGTCCGGTAGCTGGGGCTAAGCGGATCGCGTCCCGGTGCCAGTTCCAGCAGGACGCGCGAGCCAAAATAAAAAATCACCAGGCCGGTCGTGAGCTGCAGGCGGTCGCGCAACGGCACGACGAGGGAGGCGGCATCCCGCCTCACCAGTTCCCACGGATGGTAGATGGGAAACGGGAACAGCATCCGAGGATCCGGCAGGTAGCGCTTGCTCTCTTCATCGCGTATCAGGAAGCCGCACGCCGCCAAGTTCTGCACCAGTCGATGTGAGCTACTCGGATCCAGATCGCAGCGCTTGGCGATTTCCAGCGCCGTGAGCGGCCGGGTTGCCTCGAACACGACCTCCAGCACCTTGCGCGCCCGGGCGAGCGGCGCATCCGGGGTGGTGTCGTCAGGGGTGTGGGAAGCCTTCTCTACGTCAGTAATGGCGAGCTTCTGGCGTGGATTCCTGGGCGTTGAGGTGGGTTTGGATTTTGTCATCGCATTGGAGAAATATGTTGCTCCGAAGGCTATCACAATGCCATGCGGCGCGGGCAGTGACCCCACAAAAACGTAACTTCAATCATGTACTTAGCAATATTAATGTCAATTTTTGCAATTTAAATTGCAATGATGTATCCTGCTTTCTACCGTGCTGGAGAGGCAGCGGCTTTTGTCCAACTTAAGGAGTTCGTTTCCATGAGTGCTCGCGAAGAACCCACGTCCAGGCCGGAAACGGTCGATTCTGTGCCCATGGCCTTCAGCGGCTTCCTTCGCCGCGGCACCAAGGCCGAAGACGCAGAAATCACCCACGTGCTTCCCGGCACACCGCTGGGCGAATACCTCCGGAAATTTTGGCAGCCAGTGTGTCTGTCAGACCAATTGAAGGACATTCCGCATCCGATCCGGATCATGGGCGAAGATCTCGTGGCCTTCCGCGACCTGTCCGGTCAAATCGGCGTCATGCATCGGCATTGCGCGCATCGCGGCGCTTCCCTGGAATATGGCGTGATCCAGGAGCACGGCATCCGATGCTGCTATCACGGGTTTCACTACCGTGTCGACGGCACACTGCAGGAAGCGCCAACCGAGCCGGACAAGGGTGCCAGGCTGTGCAAGTCGGTCTGCCAGGGCGCCTACCCCGCCTTCGAACGCAACGGCCTCGTCTTCGCTTATATGGGGCCGCCGGATCAGCAACCGCCCTTCGAGGAATGGGATGCCTTCGTTCCGGACGGAGAAACAGAGCTAGTGCCGTACTCGAATGTCTTTCCGTGCAACTGGCTGCAGATCCTGGACAACATCGGGGACCAGATGCACACCAGCATCTTGCACCAGCCTGCGACGCTGTTTCCCGGCGATGCGCCGCCGGATCTGGACCTGGGCCCGCTGACGCTGCCTTCTTTTGGTGCCGTGCCGGTGATCGATTACTTTCCGGTGCGCAACTCGACCGCCATGGTGTTTGTGGCGGGGCGCAGAACCAGCGATGACCTGGTGTGGTGGCGCATGAACGAATGTGCGCTTCCGAACATGACGCACCACGCCTACCTGTTCGAGGACGGACGGGAGCGGCGTCTCTTCCACCGCGTGCACATGGTTCGCTGGTATGTGCCGGTGGACAACACCCACTCCATCATTTTCGGATGGCGGATGTTCGGCAAGAAGGCCGATCCCCTGGACAAGGGCCGGCGCGAGCGCCTGGGCTGGAACAACATGGATTTCCTGGATGGCCAGGTCGGTAACCGACCGGACGATATCGCTCGACGGGCGCCGGGCGACTATGAAGCCATCGTCGGGCAACGGCCCATCGCGATCCACGCACTCGAAAATCCTACGTCGGGTGATGTCGGCGTTTACATGTTCAGACGCATCGTACGCGATGCGGTCCGCGGCACCAACCTCGCTGCGGATCCGCAGCAGTTGCACGAGCCGCTGCGACAGGGCCGAGTGCTGCATACCGCCACCCAGAACACAGTGCTCAAGATTCCGCGGCAGGCTGATGATCAAAGCGACCAGAAGCTGATCCGCGAGATCGGCAGGGAGCTCAACCGGATCACTGCGGAGTCCGATGCGTTTAGCGGCGAGGAGCGCACGCACTATATTACCAGCCGCTATGAAGAGATCGAGCGACGCTGGGCCACTACCTGAACAAGCGGAGCGCCGATCCCATGGACAACCCTACTGCCAATCCAACCGAAGCCCTGCCGGTCCGGGTGCGCTCGATCACCTATCTCGGTGAAGGTGTCAACGCCTATGAAGTCGTGCCACTTGACGCGACTGAACTGCCGGGCTTCACGGCAGGTGCTCACATCGACCTGTACTTTCGCGACGGCAGGATACGTCAGTACTCCCTATGCGGCGATCCGGCGGAAACTCGCCACTACATCTTCGCCGTCCAAAAGGAAGAGAGCGGGCGCGGCGGCTCGAAGGCGATCCACGAGATCGTGCACGCTGGCCGCATCCTCGCGATCTCCGCGCCACGCAACAACTTCCCTTTGCGCGAAGGCGCAAAGCATCACGTATTGATCGCTGGCGGCATCGGCGTCACGCCCATCGTGGCGATGGTCCACCGGCTGGTGGCCATTGGAGCGTCCTTCGAGGTGCACTACGGCGCACGTACCCAGGACAAGCTGGCATTCTACGAAGACCTGATGGCACTCGAGCTCGGCGAGCGGCTGCACGTCTACGTCGATGGCGGTGATCCGAGCAAGGGTATGCAACTGCAGGCGATCGAGGCCCGCGCGCCGGCCGATGCCCATTTCTATTGTTGCGGGCCGGCCGGGCTCATGAATGGCGTAAAGGCCGCCACCTCCCATCGCTCTGCGGAGTTCGTTCACTTCGAGCATTTCGTTGCCGCCGGCCCAGCGCCCAAGGTGCCGAACGAACTCATGCGCGGCGAATGCGACACGATCGGTATCGGGTTCAAGGTACACCTGGCCAAGCTCGGAAAAACCTTCGATGTTCCGGACGACAAGTCGATCGTCGACGTGCTCCGCGAAAACGGTGTCCAGGTCAGCACCTCCTGCGAGTCCGGGCTGTGCGGCACCTGCCGGACCCGCTACCTCGAGGGGGAGCCGGACCATAACGACTACGTGCTGGATGCTGAAGAGCGCCGCCACGAGGTACTAATCTGCTGCTCACGCTCGAAAACCCCCACGCTGGTGCTCGACCTGTAGTCGGCCACACATAAGGAACACACATGGGCACGGTGAACGAGTATGCAAAAACGGCGAGCGCTGGCAATTTTGCGAAGCTGAACGTGCTGGTTGATCGTGCCCGGCATGTGGCGCAGTCGCCAGGCGCGATTGCGCTCGTCTATCCGGGCGATGCACTCGCGATGGGCGCGGCGCGTCAGATCGCGGATCTTGGCGTGGCCAGACCGGTGCTGGTGGGGCCGCTCGCCATCATCCAGCGGGCGGCTGCCGCCGCACAGGTAGATGCCCGCGACTTCGAGATCATCGACACGCCTGGAGAGCCCGTGGTCGCCGCGCGCCGCGCGATTGAACTGGCGCGCGAGAGTCAAGTGGTCGCGCTTATGAAAGGCTCGCTTCACACCGACGAGCTCATGTCGGCCGTGGTCGACAAACACACGGGGCTGCGCAGCAAGACGCGCATCAGTCACGTTTTCCTGTTTGATCTACCGCGCTATCCCAAGCTGCTCGGGCTGACGGATTGCGTGGTCAACATCGCCCCCTCACTGGCCACGAAGTGCGACATCCTCGGCAATGCGATCGGTCTGCTGAACACGCTGGGCGTCGCGCATCCCAAGGTCGGCATCCTCGCCGCCGTGGAAACGGTGAACCCTGCCATCCAGGCCACCGTCGATGCGCAGACGTTAGTCGCACAAGCGCGGCAGGGGGCGTGGCCCGGCGCGCAGGTCGAAGGCCCGTTCGGCTTCGACAACGCGATCTCGGCCGAGGCTGCGCACATCAAGAAGATCGAGTCCAGCGTCAGTGGCGATGCCGACCTGCTGCTCGTGCCCGAACTCAACGCCGGCAACATGCTCTACAAGAGCTTCACCTATATTGGTGGCGGCGAATGCGCCGGCGTGGTGCTCGGCGCACGCGTGCCTCTCGTGATGACCTCGCGCTCGGACTCGCCGTTGGCGCGCATCGCCTCCGTCGCGCTGGCCGTGCTCGCCACCGCGCACAAGGGCTGAGCTTGCACCCGATGCCCAAGTTCGACCCCGAGGGGGGATGCGGCTATTTTCTTGGACTGTTTTACGTCGTGAACCCGAGGCTTTCACGGTACTCGATGGGGCTGAGATAGCCAAGGTTGGCCTTGATCCGCTTTTCGTTGTACCAGCGAATGTAGGCGTTCAGTGCCTCTACGAATTGCGCGATGCTCGTCGAACGCCAGTCCCCTGGATAGAACATCTCGGTCTTCAGCCTTCCGAAGAATCCCTCACAGGCCGCATTGTCTGGTGAGCAGGCTTTACGCGACATGGATCGGATCAGATTAGCCTTTGCAGCTCGCGATAGCCAGCCAGGCCAACGATAGTGGCCACCTCGATCGGAATGCACGATCTGCTTCTCATCGTCCTCGGTCACGGTCTCGATAGCCGCATCTAACATGGTATTCACGAGCTCAGCGTCGGGGCTTGTGCCAATCGACCAACTGACTACCATGCCATCGAAGCAGTCGATCATGGGCGATAGATATACCTTCCCCGCCAGGATCTGGAACTCGGAGATATCCGTCAGCCACTTTTCGTTGGGGGCGGTAGCGTGGAAATCGCGATTGATGATGTTATCTGGGGCAGGGCTAATTTCCCCGACGTAAGAACGATATCGGCGCCGCTTGGGCCTGGCCGCGTAGAGGCCGCCTTGTTTCATGAGGCGACGCACGACTTTCTCCGATAGGAACACCCGTTGTCTGCTGAGCGCTGCCTGCACCCGACGATAGCCGTAGGATCGGTGATTGTCCCCGAAGATCGCCGCAACGGTACGACGAACTTCGGCATATTTGTCGGCAACTCGCATGGGGGACCGATGGTAGAAATAGGAGCTGCGCGCCAAGTCTAGCTGCGCAAGCAGCTCAGCCAAAACGCACTCCTCTCTCAGGGCGTCAACCAGCGTCGTCTTCTCCCGGTTGCTCGGGAGTTGCAGGTCGACGCCCAGGTTTTTTTTAGGAGTTCATTCGCCTTCTTCAACAGGTCCTGTTCAAGCTACAGATTGCGAATGTTGCGCTGGAGCGCCTCGACCTGCCGTTCCAGTTCGTCCCGATCTGTCTCTGCGGGCGAGCCCTTGTCGCGTTTCATGGATGCAGGAGCCTCTAGGCCGAGTAACTGGTTCTTCCACTTGTACAGCGTCACCCTGTCGACGTCCAGCTTTCGGGCCACCGCCTCTGCACTTCCTTCCCGTGTGCACAGTTCGTACACCGCAGCCTGCTTGGACGCCAATGAAGCAGTTGGTCGGCCGGCCTTACCAACCACGCATTTCCTGGTTTCCGGATAGCGCTCGCGAACCCACTTCGATAGCATTTGGCGACATGGATAGCCCAATGTCCTAAGGGTGAAGGCGAAGCAGCGTCCGTGGTTGGCGTAATGCTCGAGTGCTAAGTTCTTCTGTTCTTCTGAGTACTTCGGCTTTACGCGAACATACCCCCTCTGCAGATCGCCACGCTTCTCGAATTCGTTAAACCACGCCTTGAGAGAATTCTTCGTCGGGTAACCCAACTGGCGAATGGTCGCTTTGCTGCGTTTCCCAAGTTTCAGGTACAACTCGACCGCCCGAACGCGTTCTTGGTATGAATACATGGACTACCTCCAAAGTAGTCCAAGATTTTGTCCGCATTCCCCCCGGGTCAACATTTGGTGAAAATCAACACTCAGTTCACCGATCCGACGCTGGGGCCCATCTGGTCGCAGATGCTTTTCCTTGCTGGATTCTCAAAAGCGTTTGGATTGCTCTCGGGGGGCCTCGTTCGCCTACGGCGCGTCAAAAATCCGCCATTGGCTTGCGCGGAATCGGTGGTTTCTCCGAGTTCAGGAGGGCGTGCTCGGCGCGGCAATGCTTGCGATCGCGAGCTACCTAATTGCGGGCCCTAGCTCCCCACCTTCGGCATAGGCCATCGACGGAGATGAACTTCCGCGCATCAACGAAGAGCCATATCTGACAAAGTGGAACCCACTTCAAATGAACCGTGAAGTAGGCGTGTTCGTGAAGCAGGACCTTCAGTGCCCCCAAGCGAAGGTCCTGCTTGCAGCGATCCCCCGGCGCGTTAAGCCGCCATCCACCCGCCGTCAACCATCAGTTCGGCTCCGGTGATGAACGTGGCGTCGCTGGTGCACAGAAACAGGACTGCGTTTGCGACGTCCATGGGCTTTCCGAGGCGAGGCCACGGCGTGCGACGATATGCACGGTCAAGAACCCCCGGGTCGACTGCACGCCCCCCGGCACCAGTTTGAATTTTCCCGGGCGCTACAGCATTACAGACGATACCTTGGGCCGCGTAGTCGGTCGCGATCTGCTTGGTCAAGTAGGCGACGCCCGCCTTGCTCGTGCCGTATGCGATATCGCCCGGCGCCGAAATGATCCCATGCTGCGAGGAGAGATTGACGATGCGACCGCGCACTTCGTCGATTTCATCCTGCTGAATCATCTGCGCGACCGCAGCCTTACATGTGCGGAACACGCCACCGAGATTGACGTTGATAATGCGATTCCACTCACTCTCCTCCATCTCGAGCAAGGGGCGCGCATGTCGAACGCAAGCGTTGTTGACCAACACATCAAGTTTTCCGTAGCGGGCCACGACGTCCTGGACCAGCTGGTTGACGTCACCCTCTGAACTTACGTCCGTTCGTCGGTAGGTGACATCGTAGCCTGCATGACGGAGCATCTCGGCTGTAGGCTCACCGCCCTCAATTACCTCGGTCGTCACATCGGCGATGACAACGGAGGCGCCCGACTCTGCGAGGCGCGTCGCGATTGCTCGCCCAATTCCCGATGCTGCGCCCGTCACAATGCAAATTTTACCCGCCAGCTTCTTCTCGGGGGCGTTGCCCGCCAGATTGCTCATACTTCATCTCCAGTAGTTAAAGTTATTGCTTGATCCACGACATGTAGTCGTCAAAGGCCGCATTGATGTCAAATTTCGGGCGGAAGTCGGTGTCGTTGAGTAGTGCCATGATATTCATCGACGCTCGATCTTGGGGGCCGTAGAGATTGACGTTCGTGGGCGTGTCGTCGGAGTTCACGTGCCAGCGAAAGCCTGGGAACATGCCTTCGAGTCGGGTGCACCATGCCGACAGCGGAAATTCGAAGCCTGCAGCAACGTTGTATATGGTGCGCGGCAAGCCAGCACAAAACATAAGAGCTCGAATGCCCGCCGCCGCATCGCGCACGTACAGCCAGTCACGCAGGCTGTCACGACTGATCGTCGCTACGCCTCCCCGTTGCGCAATCTGAAGAATTTGTAGAGGTGCACTCAGCGTGTCCCTTGCCCCCGTGTCATGCTCCCAAGGTCCATAGCAAGTCCCCAATCGCCCAATCACGAGATCAACACCGTAGACCTGCATGAGGCGCGCCAGTCCTTGTTCGGCGGCGAGCTTGGACATGCCATAGAGCCCCTCAGGATCCGGGATGGTAGTGGCTTCGTCGAGACTTGTCGTTCCATATCCGCTGCGGCCATAGACAGCGCCGGAGCTGAGATGAACGATCCGACACACCTTATGACGGGCAGCTGTTTCGACGGCACTAAAGACACTTGCTGCGTTCACTTCGTACACCACATGCGGCTGGCTGCGTTCCCGTGCAGCGTCGGCAGTGATTGCCGCCAGGCTAACCATCGCATCAACGTCGCGTCCGACAAAGGCGTGGTCAAGCGCCGCTCGATCTCGTATATCACCTATAACGAAATCGAATTTTCCCGGCAGCGACGAGAAGGTCTTCAGCGCACGATCCGGCGGCGCCGATAGATCGAACCCTATGACATCATTCCCGCTCGAGAGCAAATCCTCCGCCAGTGCTAATCCGACGAATCCTGCACACCCTGTAATTAACGTAGTCATACCATTCAAGTCTCGTTTGGCCGATATAGCTTTGGTCAATGCGCCAGAAGCTGGACGAGTTCAGGCGGCAAGCCGGAATTGGCCTTATGCGGAGGTTTTGCAAAGCACCCCTCGACTGCATGGCCAGCGCGTAAGGCGACAAGCGTCTCCGCATGACGAACGGCGCTGCTCACGCCGTCGACGACGGGCACCGGTAGTTTTCCCTCAAGTGATCGTGCAAGCCCCGCCAAGGGAGCTCCGGCGACGACGATCACATCAGCACCGTCCTCTCGGACCGCCTGTAGACAAAGTGCCTCGAGCCGTTCAGCGTGATCTTCTTGAACGCTGCCGATGTCACGCAACGGTGACGAGAGCGAGCGGATACTGGCCAAACGCGAGAGCAGGCCGTTTGCGGCTACGCATTCTCGGTACCACGCAGAAATGCGATGCGAAATTGCGACGATCGAAAAGCGTTGACCGATCAAACAAGCGCTGGCCAGCGCAGCCTCGGTCATCCCCACGACGGGAACGTCGAAGAGCTCTTTGAGCCCAGCAAGCCCTGGGTCTCCGAATGCGGCCACCACCAGGGCGTCGAACTCACCTGCGTGTTCCGCAGCTACGCAGGCGGTGGCATAGCCGCCGATCAAGGCTTCGAAACGCGTTTCTATGTAGGCGACACCAAACTTTGCCGTTGCCATCGAAACGTGCGTTCCCAAAGCAGCGGTGCGCAACGCTTCTTGATGAATCAGCTGGGTCACTGATGTGCTGATATTGGGATTGATGATGAGAAGATTCATCGCTGTTCCTTAAATGTCTGGACGGCCGGCCTTGAGAAATTGGCCTCGTCCAGCGGCCGGGGACATGTAAGTACCGTTGTCCACGATCATCTGTCCCCGTGAAAAGACGGTCCTTGGCCAGCCAGTGACTTCAATGCCCTCGTACGGTGTGTAATCGACGGCGTGATGCAAATTCTTGTTCTGGATGGTCACTTTGAGCGACGTATCCCAGAGCGTGATGTCAGCGTCGGCCCCGATGGCGATGGTGCCCTTTCGAGGGTAGAGGCCGTAGATCTTGGCCGGTCGATAAGACGTCAGTTCGACGAACTGATGTACCGAGAGCTTGCCTCGGGCAACACCGTCGAATAGGAGAGGCAAGCGCGTCTCGATACCGGGAATGCCATTCGGAATGTGAGGGAACGGCTGGTACACGCCCCCGGGCATCTTTCCTTCAGGGTCGTCATAGTTAAACGGCGCGTGGTCTGAAGAGAAGACGCTGAAAACTCGGTTTTGCAGCGCTTGCCATACAGCGGCTTGATTCTCGGGATCTCTGGGGGGCGGACTGCAAATACACTTTGCGCCCTCGTAACTATTGTCGCCAGGCAATCCGAGGTCCTCGACCGTCAGGTAGAGATATTGCGGGCAGGTCTCTGCCAAGATATGCAATCCGCGCGCTTGTGCCCACCGAATCTGCTCAATGGCCTCTTTGCCCGAGACATGGACAATCAGAATGGGAACCTCGACGAGCTCAGCAAACGATATCGCGCGATGCGTCGCCTCTCGCTCGACGACTGGCGGACGAGCCAAGCCATGGAAGCGCGGTGATATGCGCGACTCGCCAACGAGCTTTTGCGTGAGCCATGAGATGCAGTCGGAATTCTCCGCGTGTACCATCACGAGGGCATCATGGCGACGTGCGACGTCGAGAACCTCAAGCATTTGTCGATCGGACAGTTTCAGGTCGTCGTAAGTCATATAGACCTTGAACGACGTGTACCCACCACGGATGAGTGCCGGCAACTCATCTCGCAACACGGCTTCAGTCGGGTCAGAAACGATCAGATGAAATGCGAAATCGATCACTGACTTCCCCGCCGCTCGCCGGTGATAGTCATCCACTGCCGCAACCAACGACGCGCCTTTTTGTTGAGCGGCGAACGGAATGATTGTGGTCGTGCCGCCGCACACAGCAGCACGCGATCCCGTAAAAAAATCGTCTGCCATTCGAGTGCCATCGCCCGTCGGTTGGTCCAGGTGGCAATGTGCGTCGACACCGCCCGGCATTGCCAACAAGCCAGTGGCGTCAACTTCGATTGCCGCAGGCGGCAAATTATGGCCCAGCGCTACGACTCTCCCTTCGCTTACCCCGATGTCGCAGAAAAACCGGTCCGACGCCGTTGCCACGTCGGCGTTGCGGATGACGAGATCAAGCTGAGTGATTTTCGACATAGCTTTTGCCTTGATGGTCGATGTTATCCAGGTTCATTCCACGGTCTGGAAGAGGCTTCCCCAGCCCTTGAGTGCGCGCGTATCGACGTTGGCCAGACGCAGTGACTTCCAAACAACGGTGGAGATGGTGTCGTAGAAAGGAATGCCCGTGTCTGCCTCCAGCTCGCGCGCCAAGTGGGCTGCACGAAGATTGGTGCAGAAAGTCGAGATCGCCTGCACGTTTTCTCGGGCCAACTGCCACACCATCTCGCGAATCGTGTCCTCCGTCACCTCTGCGAAGCTGTAGTTCACATGTAGGTTAAGGTGGCGCTCGGCCGAGCAGTCGAAGCCATGTCGCTGATAGTTGCTGACGATGCTGCTCTGAACGTCGGTGGTGTAGGGGCTTGCGAGTCCAAACCGGCGCACTTCAGTCTTCTCAAGAATCTCGTTCAACGCCAATACGGAGGTCGTGGCGGGAATCCCGGTCGCCTCAGTAATTTGATCGCACAGCGCACGATCTTTCTCGAAACCCAGCCATCCCGATGAGGTTCCATTCCACGCGATGACGTGAACCCGCGCATCCGCCAGGAGCTTCGCCGCCGCGAGAATCCTTTCGAGGTCGAACTGCCCCAGCGCTTGCTCCCGTAGCGAGATCTCCGTCACGGTGAATCGGGAGAAATGGACGCTGACATTGGGGAGCGTAGCGATCATTGCACTCGTGATCGGCTCCAGCACGGTGTTGGAGGACGGTGTCAGCATGCCGAGGCGAATCTGCTTAATCATGGAGTTGTCTCAGGAGTTGTGAGGGCACCATCGTTGGTGTGGTGCCTCTTCGGATTTATGGGTTAAACCGGAATCTTCTTCTCGTAGTTGATGGACAGTGCGGACAGCAGCAGGCCTACGCCGCCAGCGGCGAACAGCATCAGTGCTAAGAAGTAGGAGCCGGTGAACTGCACGATCAGGCCGACGATGACAGGAACCGCGATGCCACTAATGTTGCCGCCGAGATTCATGAGGCCGCCGAGGAAGCCCACCTTGTTGCGCGTGCCGATCATGGACGGGATACACCAGAACAGGCCGCACCAGCGCAGGAAGAACAGCGTGGACGAGAGCAGCACGACAATTGCGATCGAGTTCGACACGTACGCGACAGAGAAGATGGAGATCGTGGTCAGCGCGGCCGCGACTCCGAAAATTGTGCGCATGACCACATTAGGACGGCCTCCGGCATCCTTCCACTTGTCCGTAATCCAGCCGCCAATCTGTTCACCCACGAAGCCGCTGAAGAAGATGATGAAGCTTGCGCCACCCATCGACTTGAGATCGAACCCGTGCACCTTGTTCAGATAGCTAGGCATCCAGGTGAGCAATCCGTAGTACACGACGTTGAAGCACATCTGGCCGGAGGTCATGCACCAAACGGACCGATATTTGAAGAAGTCGAGGGTTCGTCCTGAGATGTTTGCAGGCTCCGCGCCGCTTTCGGCGGCTTGCGCCTCCTCAATGAACCGAACCTCGAGCTCATTGATAGCGGGATGCTCGCGCGGAGTGTTGCGGATATAGCGCCAAGCCACAGCCCCTGCCAGCACGGTGCCAACGCCGGCCACCACGAAAGCAAGGCGCCACGATCCCAAGGTCGCGATCAGCCACGTGATGATTACTGCGCCCAGAGCCGCACCTAACGGGGAGCCCCCATCGAGCAAAGCGGCGCCGCGCCCACGCTCGTTTTTGGTCATCCAGATGGCATTGAGCTTTCCGCCAGCGGGATAGATCGGCGCCTCGGCTGCGCCGAGGCCAAGACGCGTAAGAAGCAACGCCGTGGAGTTGGTGCACAGTGCAGCCATCGCTTGAAATGCGCCCCACAGTACTGTGGCAGTCGCAATCACGATACGAGGCTTGTATTTGTCTGCCAGCATTCCGCCAGGAATCTGCATGAACGCGTAAGTCCAGAAGAACGAACTCAGAATCAGTCCTTCCATGGCTGGCGTGAGATCAAATTCTTTGGAGATCAACGGCATCGCCACTGAAAGCGAGGCACGGTCAACGTAGTTGATCGTGATCAGGAGCAACATCATCAGGAAAATCTTCCAGCGCACAGAACTACGCGTGCCAGTCACAGCTGCAGATGCGGGTGTTGAGGGTGGCATAAGGTCTCCTTGCCGATAGCCTGCAATGGGTCTTTGAGTGGTCCTGTTGCGCAACGAGAGGAAGTATAGAATGTGTAATCTGTAATCACAATGCGTGTAAATAATTGATTTATAATAATTTGGGTAAACACCTATCTCCGATGTGATATGCTGAAAGCATAAAAAAGCGCCAAATTTCCAATGACTAACTCACTCCCCAGTTCGGTTCGCCTGCGCACATTGGGCATGTCTGCCGAGATCGCCGCGAAGCTGCGCATCATGATCCAAGAGGGTGAGTTGGCGCCAGGTGCTCGCGTAGAAGAGAAGGCGCTCTGTGAGGCATTTGATGTCTCCAAAACCCCGCTTCGTGAGGCACTCAAGGTTTTGGTGTCAGAGGGGCTGGTGCTTCACCGGCAATACATTGGCTATCGAGTCGCTCCGTTGGAATTGGATGACTTGAAGGCCACCTTTGAAACCCTCCATGGTTTGGAGGCGTATGCGGGCGAACTAGCGTCACTCAGAATCACGGAGCCTGTGCTGTCCAAGATCGAACGGCGGCACAATGCGATGATCGCAGCCCACACTGGCGGCCGACGAACCGAGTATTTCCGTATCAACCAAGAAATTCATCAACTGATTGTGGATATTGCAGGCAACGCAGTCTTGTCCGCTATGTACGCCACGCTGATGGGGAAAGTGCATCGCGCTCGCGGTGTCGCCAACGCCGATATGCCAAGGTGGCAGGAGTCTCACCAAGAGCATGATGAGATCATGGACGCGCTACGGGCTCCAGTTGGCAGGAAGCTTTCGCAACTGCTTCGCAAGCACTCAGAAAATACTGAACACGAAGTCATGCGAGTTCTGGAGCAAAGCCTCGGGCAACCTTCTGGGCGTTCGCAAGCGTGAGTTCCGCCAGTTGGCTTTCCTTCGATGGACACAATTTCTTCGTCGCCATCCTCTAGCGACTGATCTGCTTGGGTTTTCTGTGCCAAATCCAGAGCGAGTTTTTCGGCGTATCGGGTCAAGTCGGCCCGGGTAAAAACACCAATTGGCGGGCGAATTCGGCCGGCGCCAGCTCTTTGAGAGCTGAGTGAGGCCGACTCTCGTTGTAGTCCCCGCGCCATGCCTCGATAGTCGCTTTCGCTTCGTCCAGCGTTTCGAACCAATGCAAGTTCAAACACTCATCACGGAATGATCCGTTAAACGTCTCAATGTGGCAATTGTCCGTGGGCTTTCCTGGGCGACTGAAATCGATTTTCGACTTGTGGTGATATGCCCACATGTCGAGCAATCGCCCGGAAAATTCACTGCCGTTGTCTACGAAAATATGCCGAGGAGCGCCGGGTCTGACCGCGATACGATTGAGCGCCGATACCACATGCTCCCCCCTCAACCGTTGACCAACTTCGATGGCCAGGGCTTCTTTCGTGAATACATCGACAACTGTCAGCATGCGAAACTTCGAGCCATCTGCGAGTTGATCGGCGACGAAATCCATACTCCAGGCATCATTCGGTTTGCTCGGCACGATTTTCTGCACGCGCGTGACGACCATCTTGCGGCGCTTGGGCAGTTTCGATCGTAATTGCAATTGCTCTTCGCAATACAGCCGGTATGCTTGATCCCTGCCCAGCTGCCAGCCTTCACGCCGTAGCAGTACATGCACGCGCCGATAGCCATAGCGCACCCGCGTATAGGCAATTTCGCGCATGCGGGCACGAAGCTCGGCCCGAGGATCTTTCACGCTTT